>CALYAJ010000104.1 GCA_944393485.1 uncultured Clostridia bacterium | reverse complement strand
ATCAGGAGTTTTTTATATACTAAAGTTTTTTACCCACCACTGGTAGAACCAGTGGTTTATTCAAGCTAAAGCGCCAAGAAAAGGTAAATTAATAAAAATATTAATTTACCATTCTCCTCTCTATCTTAATTTTAAAGAACTTGCTGCAACAAATCCCTTTGTTCCATCATCAAAAATTACTATATCCCATGTTTCTCCATCTGCTTTATATTTATTTTTTAGAATTCTTACTCCATTTGCCCCTTCTACAACTGCTCTTATTTTTTCATATTTAGTACCAGGACCAATTCTAACATTTGCTCCAATATTTGATTTAGTATCTACTTTAACTTTTTCATTACAATTAGTCATATCATCAACAAATCTTAAATATTCTCCTGAAGCATATCCTTCATTACCAGATGGCAATAAAACTCTATGCCAGCCATTTGAAGTTCTTTCAATAGAAATAAGTTCGGTACCATTTTTTAGCCATTCTGATTTTGGTAATTGGTCATAATTTGTTCCTGGTCCTTCCCTAACTTTTAATGAAGATGTTATATCATAAACTTCAACAGTCATTGGACCTTTATCTGGAATAGTAGATATACTAGAGTCGCCTTTTCCTGTTGGTTTATCATAAGGAGTATCTGGCATATTTTCATATACTGGTATAACAAATTTTATAGCATTATCTACAGAATCAGTATCTTCATATGCACCTCTAAATATACGTGCTTCACTGTATGCGGCAGATAGATTTTGCATATATTGATGACTATAAAAAGGTTTTGGGCTTGCTGGATTTACATCAAATTTATTTAAGTATAATGTATGTTGTTTTTTATCTATATAATTTGATTTTAAAAATTCAATTCCACCTTCTAGACCTTTTTGCATTGTATCCCAGCCTTCTGCTTTTGCCTTTTCTAATGCTGTTTGAACATCATTTCCAAGTTTTGCATTTATATTAAATGGATTAAAATATTTTTTGCCGTTTCCACCATCCATATTAATTGTTCCTGCACCATCATATCCTTGTTCTTGAAATAATCTTGCTAAAACAAAATATGGATTTATATCTTGTGCTTTACATGCGTTTTGTACATCTTTTGCATAACCATCTAAAAAAGTATCATTTACTTGATATTGTATTGATTCTAATGTTGCACCACTTAATTCATAATCTGATAAATCTACAAACTGGAATACATCTACATCATTCAAGAAATTTCTTGGGTCCATAAAATATGCTATACCGTTATATGAAGCAGATGCCCAATTTCCTGATTTATATGGATTTGGTGCAATCCAGTCTCCTTTATATGTTGGTGTATATACTAAATTTGCTTTTTTATTTTCGTATTCGTATTCTGCTTGAACTGCTGTATCAAAATCTAATGTAGTATATAATATTTCAAATTCCCAGTTTGGATGTGCATCTGACAATTTATCAATAGCTTCTTGTACTCCTGGATATTTATTTGAATCCAAATTAACTCCAGCACCTACTTTTATAAAATTATATTCTTGAGCTTTGGTATTATTACCATTATGCACTTGAATATTATTTCCATTTTTTACACTGGCATTATATAAATCCATATATAAGCCATTCGCTTCAGAAATTAAAGCATATTTACCATCTGCTTTTTTTCTTATAGTCCAATTTTGTGTTTCTGAATCACTTTTTGTGTTTTGATATACATTCTTAGTAGAAGTATCTACTTCTAAATATTTTTCTGATTTTATATTTTTAATTTTATAATAACCATCTGTATATTCTACTTCAAATTTTTGTTGTCTTACATTATTATATTGCCATAATTGAACATTTGCTTTATTGTCTGTTGAACCATCTTCTATATCTAATCCATACTTTTCATTTGCACTATATGCAATTCTATAAGTACCTTCTTCAATCGGCTGTTCACTTCTATCTGTTTGCTTTATAAACTCAAATTGTTGTGAGTAAGTGCCATTTGGCTCATTTATTTGTATATTTGTACCATTTTTTATTAATCCGTTTGAAAGATCTAAATACATTGAATCATTTTTTGTAATGATACTATATGTTCCATTATCATTTTTCTTGATTACCCATTTTTGGGCATCAGAATTGTTATTTCTATATTGCCATACATTAGTTCCATTAACATTTCCACCATTATCAACATCTAAAACATTTCCTGAATGTACTGCAATAATAGTATAATATCCATTTCCATCATATACTAAATTAAATCTTTGTTGATTAACTTCATCCCATTCCCATAATTGTAAATTAGCCTTATTACTTTTACTTGCTCCTGATATATCTAATCCATAATCGTTATTTTTAGCTAAAGCTATTCTATATGTTCCTTCTTCTATAGATTTAGTTCCTTTTGGAGTATCTTTTGTTATAATCTTAAATTTTTGTGAAGCAGAACCATTTGCTCTATATACTTGTAAAATAGTCCCATTTTTTGAACTTCCATTATATACATCTAAATATAATCCACTTAATTTAGAAATTATATTATAATATCCATCATCTGTTTTTTGAATAATCCATTTTTGGGCATCTGAATTATTTTCGTGATATTGCCATACTTTAGTTTTAATTTTTGTTGAACCATTTGCTACATCCAAGAATTTACCAGAATTAAGATTTTTAATTGTATAATATCCGTCTACATATTTAAATTCAAACTTTTGTTGCACTTTTCCTTTATATTCATATATTTGAACAGTAGCTTTATCTGTAGTTGCAGAAGATTTAACCTCTATTCCAGAACTTTCTTTTAATGATGTTGGAATTCTATATACTCCATCTTCTATAATTTTTTCACTTTTAATAACATCAGTATCTAGAAATTGAAATTTTTGTGCATCTGATCCATTATTAGTATAAACCTGTATATTAGCACCACATTGAACATATCCATTATTTACATCTAATGCCAAATTATTTAATTTTGAAATAATATTGTAATATCCATCTTTTTTTACAATTTTCCAAATTTGAGCATCTGTATTATTTTCATTATATTGCCATACATTAGTTCTTTTAGTCTTTCCTCCATTCTCTACATCCAATGCTTTTCCAGAATATACATTTATAATTTTATAATATCCGTTTCCTAAATATTTTAGCCTAAATTGAGCTTTTGTGTCTCCTGCATAATTCCACATGTAAACATTTGATTTGCTTTTACTTGCATCTCCCTCTATATCTAATCCAATAAATGGATTTGAGGCGGCTGCAATTCTATATACGCCTTCTTTTATTACAGGTTCATCATCTAAGCTTTCTACTGAAATTTCATTTTCCACTTCATTTTCTGCACTAATATTTTCTTCTTGTTCTTCATTCTCTTCATCTATTATGTTGTCTTCTAATACATTATCATCTATTAACTCATTTTGAGTAATAATATTATTACTTACATCTTCCGCTATTACTGTTGTACTTATCAGCAGTAAACACATTAAACAAATTAATAGTACATATATCTTTTTCATCTGTTTTCCTCCTATTTATTCGTTTTCTTCTCGTACACCATTATATTCATTAACTAAATACAAAGGTCTTTGTTTTGTTTCATTAAATATTCTTCCCAAATATTCTCCTATAATTCCAAACAACAAAATTTGTATTCCAGAGAAAAATAAAATTAACAATATAATTGCTTGGAAAGCTTGTA
>CALYAJ010000103.1 GCA_944393485.1 uncultured Clostridia bacterium | reverse complement strand
TACATAATAAAAAATTCAGATAATACATATTCATTTATATCAAAATTAGGAAATTATGCATTAGATGTAAATAATGGGAAATCAACAGTAGGAACAGATTTACAAATTTATAGAAATAATGGGTCAGATTCACAAAAATTTGAACTAGTTGAGTGTTCTAAAGAAAAAGGAACACAATTGATAGAAAATAGTACATATAGAATTATAACAAAGGCTAATAGATCAAAATCTTTAACCTTAACAAATGGTGAAATAGAACTTGCAGATGACCAAAATATTGAAAACCAAAAATATGAGTTTAAATATGATGGTGATGGATATTACAAAATATATATACCAAATACAACAAAAGTCTTAACAGTAGATGAAGATAATACTAAAAGAGTATATGAAGTAGAAGATGAAGATTTAGATACACAAAAATGGATAGTAAAAAAACAAGAAACAGTATATAATATAGTATCAAAATATTCAAATCTATATTTAGATATAACAAATGGAAAAACAGATGATGGAACAAAGTTGCAAATATATAGACAAAATGATTCTGAATCACAAAAGTTTATTTTAGTAAATTTAACACCAACAAAAGATATAGTTACAGATTTTGAAGATGGAATATATCAAATAGTATTAACAAATGGTAATGTAATAGATGTAGCTGGAGGAAGTTATAATAATAAAGCAAACATACAAACATGGGAAAATGATAAAGTACAACAACAAAAATTTAGAATACAAAAAATAGAAGGAACAAAATATTATAGAATAACAGCAATACATTCAGCAAAATCATTAGATGTACCAAATGGATCCTGTAAAATAGGAACAAATGTACAACAATATACTGTAGATGAAGATACTCCAAACCAACAATGGTATTTAAAAGATGCAGGAGATGGATACTATAATATTATTTCACTAAAAAATGGATTATATGTAGATGTATCTGGAGGAGTGTCAAGTAAAAACGGGCAAAATATTCAATTATGGAGTGAAAATGGTACAAATTCACAAAAATTCAAGTTAAAAGCTATTGATATTATTAATGAAGATGAATACCAAATTCAAACAGTACTAAATGATGAGATGATACTTGATGTTTTAGACGAATCAAAATTAGATGATGCAAAAGTTCAAATTTATGAATGGGAAGCAAAGGATAGCCAAAAACTTATTTTAAAATCTTTAACTAATGAGGATTATTCAATTACATTTAAACATTCTAATAAAGTATTAACAGTTAAAGATGATGGAACTGTTGTACAAAATACATATGATGATAAAGATAATCAAAAATGGACTATCAAAGAGTTAGGAAATGATAATTATAGACTAATTTCTAAATTTAATAATGAATCATTGTCTATTTCTGATTCTGATATAATTAATGAAACTAATATGCAAACACAAAAGAGTGATGATATAGATACTCAAGAATTTAAATTTGTACATAAAAAAGATTTTTACACAATAGTTTTAAATCCAGGACATGGTGGAAGTTCAACTGGATGTGCATATGGAAATCAAATTATTGAAAAAGATGTTACTTTAAAATTAGCAAAAAGAATTCAGAGTAATTTAAGTAAATATGATAGAGTAAAAGTAATTCTTACACGTACAGGTGACTATGAAATGGATTTAGATGATAGAGCAATGATTGCAAGAGAAAAAAATGCTGATTTATATGTAAGCTTACATATAAATGATGAACCTTCTCATACAATGACTGGATCACAAGTATATATTCCATTTTATGAAGGAAAAAGAGAATATAATAGTAATATGTCATATTTAGCAAATTTAATACAAAATGAACTATTTAAAATAGGAATAACTAAAAATCGAATTGAAGGAATAACTAAAAGATGTGTATCCAAGGAACCAAAATATCAATATCTTATGGATGGTAAAGTTGTACAAGCTGATTATTATGCAGATATTAGACATGCAATGAAAGGCGATACTACTAGTTATGGACCAGATTTAAATACTAATACTGGTATTCCAACTGTTCTTGTCGAACATTGTTTTATGAATTCTTCAGATAGAAAATTTTTAGATTCAACAAATGATTTAAATAAAATTGCGGATGCGGATACAAGAGCAATCTTAGAATATTTTAATTTAGATTAATTTATTATCATACAAAGGAGGAAAGAATGAGCTCAATAATCAGTCATATATATATAGGAAATATTTTAAAACAAAAGTATAATCTAAATGATGAATTTTTATATGGAACAATAATGCCAGATATTTTAACTAGGACAATTGATGGGCAAAATAAGGCTATTACTCATTATTTAAGGCATGGTATTTTGTATGGAGAAGAAGGAGATTATCCTGATATAGAAAGATATTTAAATGAAAATAAAACTATCTTACCACATAGTCAAATGATGCAAGGATATATTTCACATTTAATTGAAGATATGATATGGTTCAGTACATGTATTCCGCACATGACTTCAAAAAAAGGTGATAAAATAATTTTTAAAAAAGATAATTCTGTTCATACAAATGAAGAATTCAGAATGGCAATTTATTCTGATTATCCAATAGTTGATAGATATTTATTAAAAAAATGTGATTTAAATATCTCAAAACTTCAACAAGAATTTATAGATTTTTCTGATGATGAAAGACTTAAAGCTTCTATAAAAGAGAACTTTAAACTATTTGATTTGAAAGAAAAAGATTTAATTTTAATTTCTCTTGAAAAGTTTGAAAAATACATTGAACAATCAATTGAAAAAGTTAGCTTGGTATTAGATAAAATTTATAGCTAAAGGAGGAAATTTTTAATGAAAAAATATAAATTATATGTTGCGATTTTAACTATATTTTTATTATTTACTACTACAACATTTGCAAGTAATGAAATCACAACTAACAATGCAATGAATTCAGAAAATGTTATTGATGATAATTCTTTAATTAAGGCTCTAGAACAAGAAAATTCAAATGAAACTAGTGAAGACCAAGAAATACCTTCAGAAGATTCAAATGAAGAAGTATTAAAAGAAGGAATATACAAAATAAAGTCTATTTTAGCAGAGGATAGATTAATTGAAATTCCTGAATCAAATAAAAGTAAAAAGGCATATTTTAAATTAGGTACGGAAGAGACGACAGCAAATGAAAAATTTAAAATAGAACTAAACGAGGATGGAACATATACATTAAGCATGTTACATAGTCAACTTTGTGTAGATGTAGAGAATGGTAAAGCAGGGAACAGAGTAAAAGTATGGCAATATAGTAGTAATGGAACTGATGCACAAAAGTGGTATATAGAAAAAAATGAAGATGGAACATATTCATTTTTATCAAAATTAGGAAATTATGCATTAGATGTAAATAATGGAAAGTCAGCAGTAGGAACAGCTTTGCAAATATATAGAAATAATGGGTCAGATTCACAAAAATTTGAATTAATTGAATGTTCTAAAGAAAAAGGAACACAAACAATAGAGGATGGTACATATAAAATAATAACTTTTTTAAATACAAGTAAAGCTATAGAATTATCAGAAGAACTTAAATTAAACGATATATTAGATTCGACAAATCAAAAATTTGAATTTAAATACGATGGTAATGGATATTATAAAATTTTTACTTCAAATTCAAATAAAGTTTTATCGGTTGATAAGGATAATACAAAGAAACTATATGAAGCAGAAGACGAAGATTTAGATACACAAAAATGGATAGTAAAGAAACAAGATAATGTATATAATATAGTATCAAAATATTCAAATTTATATTTAGATTTAACAAATGGCTCAACAGAAAGTGGAACAAAATTACAAATATATAGACAAAATGATTCAGATGCACAAAAATTTCAATTTATAAGCATGGAACAGATATTAGAAGAAGGAATATATAATATAAATTCAGTTTTAGCAGAAAATAGATTAATTGAAATACCGGAGTCAAATAAAACAAAGAAAGCATATTTCAAATTAGGAACAGAAGAAACAACTGCAAATGAGAAATTTAAGATATCATATAATGCAGATGGAACATAT
>CALYAJ010000102.1 GCA_944393485.1 uncultured Clostridia bacterium | reverse complement strand
TACATAATAAAAAATTCAGATAATACATATTCATTTATATCAAAATTAGGAAATTATGCATTAGATGTAAATAATGGAAAGTCAACAGTAGGAACAGATTTACAAATATATAGAAATAATGGATCAGATTCACAAAAATTTGAATTAGTTGAATGTTCTAAAGAAAAAGGTACACAATTGATAGAAGACAGTACATATAGAATTATAACAAAGGCTAACAGATCAAAAGCTTTAACCTTAACAAATGGTGAAATAGAACTAGCAGAAGACCAAAATATTGAAAGTCAAAAATATGAGTTTAAATATGATGGTGATGGATATTACAAAATATATATACCAAATACTACTAAAGTTTTAACAGTTGATAAAGATAATACAAAAAGAGTATATGAAGCAGAAGATGAAAATCTAGACACACAAAAATGGATAGTAAAAAAACAAGAAACTGTATATAATATAGTATCAAAATATTCAAATCTATATTTAGATATAACAAATGGAAAAACAGATGATGGAACAAAATTGCAAATATATAGACAAAACGATTCTGAATCACAAAAATTTGTATTGGTAAATTTAACACCAACAAAAGATATAGTTACAGATTTTGAAGATGGAATATATCAAATAGTATTAACAAATGGTAATGTAGTAGATGTAGCTGGAGGAAGCTATAATAATAAAGCAAACATACAAACATGGGAAAATGATAAAGTGCAACAACAAAAATTTAGAATACAAAAAATAGAAGGAACAAAATATTATAGAATAAGTGCAATACATTCAGCCAAATCATTAGATGTACCAAATGGTTCATGTAAAATAGGAACAAATGTACAACAATATGCTGTGGATGAAGATACTCCAAACCAACAATGGTATTTAAAAGATGCAGGAGACGGATACTATAATATTATTTCAATAAAAAATGGATTATATGTAGATGTATCTGGAGGAGTATCAAGTAAAAATGGACAAAATATTCAATTGTGGAGTGAAAATGGTACAAGTTCACAAAAATTTAAATTAAAAGCTATTGATATTATTAATGAAGGAACATATGAAATAGAAACAAAATTAGATTCAGATATGGTCTTAGATGTATCAAATGCTTCAAAAAATAATTATGCAAATATTCAAATATGGGAAGCAGATAATGTAAATCAACAAAAATTCACTCTTACAGCTTTAACTAACGAAGAATATAAAATTATTGCTAAACATTCAAATAAAGCTTTAACAGCACAAAGTGATGATAATGTTGAACAATATACATATAATGGAACTGATAATCAAAAATGGATTATAAAAGAAGTTGGGAATGGATATTATAATTTAATTTCTAAAAGATATAATTTAGTATTAGATGTTGATAATGCTGGAAAGTCTAATGGAACAAATGTACAAGTTCATAATAGTAATGGAGCAGATGCTCAAGCATTTAGATTTGTAACAGGAAACAGAATTTATTTTAAAGAAGGAACATATGGTGATTCTGGTTTAGTTAAAAAGGGAGATAAAAGAGGAACTGATTTAAAATATTATAAATTCGGAAAAGGAGACAAAGTTTATTTTGCTACATTTTCAATTCATGGATTTGAAGATTCATACGCTCATGATGGAGAAGAACTTACATATATAGCTGAAGAATTTAAAGATTACTTAAAAGAAAATGACACAGGTTCATTATTAAGTGATTGGACAATATATATTTTCCCAAATTTAAATCCTGATGGACAAACATATGGTACTACAAATAATGGACCTGGAAGAACTACACTATATAGTAGTGCTCCTAGTCATAAAGGAATTGATATGAATAGAAATTGGTCTACAGGATATACTCAATATTCAGATAATAGAAATTATAATGGGACAGCGGCATTCCAAGCTTATGAGGCAAAAGCATTAAGAGATTTCTTGTTAGACCATCAAGGAACAGAAAATGTATTAGTTGATTTACATGGATGGTTAAATGAAACTATTGGTGATACTGGAATTGGAAAATATTATAGAAGTGAATTTGGAATGAGTACACATATTCCTACATATGGTAGAGGCTATTTAGTTAATTGGGCAAGATCAAATTTAAAAAAAGGTAGATCTTGTTTAGTAGAATTACCAGAAGTAACTAAACATAGTCAAGTTGTAAGCAGAAAATATGCTACTAAATATATAGATGCTACAATAAAGATGTTAAATAATATTTAATTTGGAGGAATTATGAAATATAAAAAAGTTTTACCAATTATTATAATTTGTTTGTTAATTATATTTGTTATTGCCTTTATTTCATCAAATTCTCATGAAGATAAAGTTGATGTAAATAATGACATTAATAAAATCGAAAGTATAAAAAATGAGATGAATGCTACAGCAGATACAGATATGTTTCAAGTAGAAACAGAATATGATGGAAGAGAAATATTGCAAATTAAACCAAAAATTCAATTTGATACAGTTTTAGCTGGAATTCTAAAAAAAGATATGCCAAAAGAGAATGAAATAGATGAAATATTAGTTGATGCACCTACTGGTACAGGAGTCTGGATTCCCGAACAATCAAAAGATTTGTTTTTAGAACTACTATCTAATAATGGAATTAATAATTTTTATGTAGATGATAATGGATATCTTAAGATTAGTAATAATTCAAACAATGAGATGGCAAAGCAAATCGAAGAAATGATTAATTCAGACTTTCTATATATAATTGATATGTCTGGTAAATGTTATATGAGAGATGATGTTTCAGGAGAAGTAGTTGAGTATCCATTTGAAGATATGGATCCATATCAATTAGTAGAACCATTTTCAAATGATAATACAGTTATATTAGTTCTTACAACAAATAAGAAAAATTTATCAAGTAATGATGAATTATTAGATGGATTACTTGCATATGCTGAAAAATAGAAAACTATGTAAAACATATTTCGGTAGAAGCTGGGCATGGTTACCAGGAGTTTTAACTTGAAGATGACAAATTATACTATATGTTAGCTATGTAATAAAAGGTTCTGCCAAGGACTATATTATGGAATATTTGCAAGGATCTGATGTCTATGTTTCAATAGATTCTTGGAGATATGATATTACATCTAAAGATAATATTATATTTGCCGAAATTGTCGACAACAACTAATCAGATTACTTTTGCCGTACATCACGTAAAGGTGTACGGCATTTTCCAATTTCTTGAAAAAGTGTATATATTGTGATATACTTAAAAAGATAAATGTCAACAGTATTATGGAGGGAAAAAACATGTTAGAAAAAAAGTTTAGAAACATTGTAACCCAAGTTAAAGATTCTTTTCTCGTACCAGAATACCATGAGGTAAGAATCCGGTATGTAGAAATAAAAGACGAAGCAGATTTTTGGTTAACACCCGAACATACCTTAAGCGATTATTTCGTTTTAGGGAGCTTTGCACTGTTAAATTCTTTGAAAGAATTGAAACCGGAGATTACAGTGTACCATGAACCGTTTTCGAAACGGTCTAAAGTTACACTTTTGTCTGATGCTGGAAGCAAACCGATTTGGGTAGAAGCAGATTTACTTCTGCAGATAGTAGAGCCTATAAACACCATCTACGAAGAGCTTTACCAGAAGGAAGACAAATTTATGATGGTGGGATTAGGACTAGTTACTGCCCTTATGCCACAACTGGCTGGAGCTGATATGCTCCCGAGCGAATTGATGGAATAAATTTGGCTGGAAGATTTCAACGACACAGTAACCGCACAGAAGAATGTTTTCGAATTTTTGAAAACATTTATGAGCTTAACTAAGGCTGGATTGTGCCAGGAATCTGAAAGAGGTTGGTAATATTCTAGCCTAAAAAAATATGGGCTTGAAGAACTTTAATTCTTCAAGCCCATATTTTTTGCCAATTAATTTTACTAATTCATACAACATATATGCTGACGCTGCTATTGAGAAAGAAAAATTATCTTTTTTTCTAAAAGCTAAATCCTAAAATCTGACATTAATCTACAGACATTACTCTTGGCTGTAGAAAGGTTAGTCAAGTATTTTGTGATAATTCAGTAAATATTTTTTTCATCTTTCGATTTCAAAAAATTCTCCTTTGTTTTAAGATTAATGATAAATATATCAGGTTACATAAAAAATGTAAATTAATTATTTTAATATACAATTTTAATTTTTTATGATATAATTCTTTTTGTTTTTATCATAAGTTGAATAAACTTTTATATAATTATAAGGGGGAAAATCATGATTTTTTTATCACAAAGTATTAAAAGAACATTAGTCCGGATTGAACAAACAATAGAAAAGGATATACAAAATGGTATTGTCTATCCTTCAACTATTCCAGTAAATGGAATTAGATATGTTGGGACTAATACAACTATACGTCAACTTCATTTTTTTAAAGCATTTAAGAAAAGTTTAGAAGAAGGAACTAATAAACTTATGCAATGCGATGATATTGACCGTGAGTATGCAATGTTAGATATTATTGATGCTATTTGGAATTTTTATGAACCATTCACTGCAGACCAGAAATTAATAATTCAAAATGATTCAATAATTGATGATGCTCTAATAAAAAGGTTTAAAACTTTTATCGAAAATAATAGGGAAGATGATATAACAAAATCATTAGATAATTTCTTACAAAATCCTTGTACTTCGTCTTGGGGCCAGGATGATCAATGGTGTGGTGTACGAGTATTTAAACTTGTAGAAACATTTAATGAATATAAAAATATTCTTAATCAAAATGGTATTTATGACATCACAACTAATAAATTTTGTAAAGAGAAAAGCAAAATACGACTAGCTTTTCTCAGGATTTCTGAAGATGAAATTATAAAAGAAAAGGGATTATACAGAGATTATATAAGATTTGTTGATAAATACTTATTTTCCAGAAGTGTTGATATAACATCTGCTATACAAAAATACAAAATGTGGTATGATATAAGATCAACAGGATTTTATTATATTTATATTCCTGATACTCAAATCTAAGGCACTGCTATTAAGCAGTGTTTTTTATATCGCATGTTCTAAGAAAACATTTGGCTTTCTCTATTTAAATTATTTATATATTATGATATAATTTTTAACATATGTAACTAGTAAACAATACAGATTTTCATTAAAGTTTGGAGGAATTCAAATGTCAAAAAGGAAGGTTGAAGTAATACCAAGTAGTTCAAATATTGTATCTACAACAGTTCTTCATACCAAAATAACTGAAGTTCAGGAGGATTTTGTAATAGTAGAAATTTCTGGTGCAAAACAATTAATACCAGTATATCGTTTTATAAAAGAAAGTGATAAAGCTAATTTATTTGTTGGAGCATCAGTAAAACTTAATTACTATTATGGAGACTCATCAAAAAAAAGACTATTGGCATATAATGCCGAATTAAATTGACAATTGGATAATCATAAATAAGGATATTATAATTATATTTTAATAATATCCTTATTTTATTCTATAAATAATAATATTATTATTGTAATTAAGACATATGTAGTAAGCATGAAAATCATCTACTATTATATGTTTTTATCTCTTTTTACACAAAACTTTGATAATGGCTACCAAAAATTGTATATATGTATCACCGCTTCTTGACATTTCGTATACATTTGAATTATAATATGTATATGAAATGTCGGAGGTGTAGTATGGATAATTATGAAAAGATTATAGATAAAAATAATGGGATTATATATGCTTATAAACTAGAA
>CALYAJ010000101.1 GCA_944393485.1 uncultured Clostridia bacterium | reverse complement strand
ATATGTTCCATCTGCATTATATGATATCTTAAATTTCTCATTTGCAGTTGTTTCTTCTGTTCCTAATTTGAAATATGATTTCTTTGTTTTATTTGACTCCGGTATTTCAATTAATCTATTATCTGCTAAAACTGAATTTATATTATATATTCCTTCTTCTAATATCTGTTCCATTCTTATAAATTGAAATTTTTGTGCATCTGAATCATTTTGTCTATATATTTGTAATTTCGTTCCATTGCTTGTTGAGCCATTTGCTAAATCTAAATATAAGTTTGAATATTTTGATACTATATTATATACATTATCTTGTTTTTTTACTATCCATTTTTGGGTGTCTAAATCTTCATCTTCTGCTTCATATACTCTTTTAGTATTATCTTTATCAACTGTTAATACTTTATTTGAAGTAAAGATTTTATAATATCCATTACCATCATATTTAAATTCAAATTTTTGATTTGTTGAATCCAATATATCATTTATCTTTACTTCTCCATCAATAACTTCTAATGATTTCTGCGTGTTTAATTGTGGTATTATTTTATATGTACCATCTTCTATTGTTTGTGTTCCTTTTTCTTTAGAGCATTCAACTAATTCAAATTTCTGAGAATCTGATCCATTATTTCTATATATTTGTAAATCTGTTCCTACTGCTGACTTTCCATTATTTATATCTAATGCATAATTTCCTAATTTTGATATAAACGAATATGTTCCGTCTTCATTTTTTTCTATATACCATTTTTGTGCATCTGATTCATTACTACTATATTGCCATACTTTTACTCTGTTTCCTGCTTTTCCATTTTCTACATCTATGCAAAGTTGACTATGTAATACACTCAATGTATATGTTCCATCTGCATTATATGATATCTTAAATTTTTCATTTGCTGTTGTTTCTTCTGTTCCCAATTTTAAATATGCCTTTTTGCTTTTATTTGATTCAGGGATTTCAATTAGTCTATTATCTGCTAAAATAGATTTTATATTATATATTCCTTCTTTTAATACTTCTTCATTTGAATCTTCTGAAGATATGTCCTGGTCTTCACTAGTTTCTTCTGATAAATTTCCTTCTTCTATAGCTCTGATTAAAGAACTTTCATCGATAACGTTTTCCGAATTTATTACATTATTAGTTGTAATTTCATTACTTGCAAGTGATGAAGAAGTAAACAATAAAAATATAGTTAATATTGCAATATAAATTTTACTTTTTTTCATCTTACAGTCCCCTTTATTTTTTTAATAAGTAATTTCTTCAAAATTTACACAATTTAATTATATATTAATGACCAAAATACTACAAGAAAAAATATAAAATATTTATTCATTTTCGCACTTTAAATCTTTATTATTTTCTACAATTATTCTAAAGCACAAAAATAGAGCAAAATGCTCTATTTTTGGTGTGTTGCTTGTTTCCTTCGTTTTTCCCTTCTAAGTTCACTTTTTTCTGTTTTATTTAATCTGTATAAATAAATTATTAAAATTATCAATATCAGTATTAGGAATATTATTTGATTTTCTAAAAATTCTACAATTCTTCCTAAATATGGAATACTTATAACTTTAATACCTTCAATTTGTGAAAAAGAAAGCTTTTCAAGATCTGGAATATTATTATTATCACCTTTTGTAATATAGCGTTTTTCACCATTTGTTTCAATTATATCTATTATTCTATGTGTTATTATCTCACCATTTTTTCTAAAAGAAATAATATCACCTGTTTTTAGGCTGTCTTCTTTCTTTACATTTTTAACAATAATAATATCTCCAATGTTTATGTTTGGTTCCATACTATTAGTAGTTATATTATATGCTTTATATCCAAAAAAGCCATTGAAATCATGTTTACTAATAAAAGATATACCAACTAAAACCAAATTATATATTAAAATTATTAGTATTATATATAAAATTTTACCAAGAGTATTTGCTCTTTTCTTTCGTTTTCTTATAGAATCTTCATCATATTTCATTTGTATCCTCACTATTTAATAATTATATATTCATATTCTTCACCAATAAATTCCTCGTTGTCATATAATTTAAATACCAACTTATATGTACCAGTCATTAAATCGGTTTTTGTATTAAATTCAAAATCCATTACATCTTTAGGTGAATCAGAAAATAGATATTCATTTTTATTAGTTGCATCATCAAAATTAATTGATACATAGTCTGCTAAATCAACTAATTCATATTCTTTAGAATAAACCGTATCATATTTTCTTCTATATAATGAAACTGTTATATTAGGATTTTCTAAACCTGAAGAATATTCAACTGATCCATAAATCTTGTTTTCACTATTTTCATTTTGACCAGTATCTTTATTTATTATTTTATATTCATCACCTGTAGTAACTTTTAATCCAAATCTTGAATTTATAATTGTTAAATGTACTTCTGTACTATCAGAAGAATTAAGTCCATAATATATACCATCAGATGAACCAAATGACTCGATTTTTATAGTATAATCGCCTGTTGCAAGTGTAGTATTATTTGATGTATTGATAGTTATTTTTGATAATCCATTAGATACCTTATCTGCTATTTTTATTCTTGTTGTTCCATCAATTCTTGGATAATAATTTACTCCATCTATTGTGAAATAAATTCCTAATAAACTATCATTTTGTAGTACATTTCCATTTATATCTGTAAATGTTAATTTTATACCCATTTTTTGGTTAAAATATTGTGTATCATAAATTATTTTAGAATCTGCTATATTTTGCGTAAAATCTGTAGTTACTTCTAGATTAATATCATTTCCTAAATAATTAACTTGATCTACTTTGGCAGAAACTCCTATAGTAGAATCTTTGTCATTATATACACTATATCTCATAACATCTCTTTGAATTCCTAATACGCCAAGAATAGTTTGATTATCTTTGTTTCTAACTTCCATCAAAATATTATTATCAATAAGATCTGTATTTAGATTAGTATCTTTAAAGTTTATTTGGAAAATAAAGTTTTCATATACTAAATCTTGATCTTTATTATAATATATCTGTCCTCTTTCACTTTCAGGATATTTTCTGTCAGTACTACCCATATAAATAAAATCATAAATATTATATATGTATTTATTATTTGCAACATCATCTGCTGTAACGATGTAATAATAATATTCATTTGTAACCATGTCAAGCATTGTAATATTTGTTCCTTCTGGTAATACATAAGGTGTTCCAGAAGAAGTTGTAGATATTAGTACTCTTTCATAATTGTAATAATCATCAAAATAGTTTGTATTCGAA
The DNA here is from genome assembly GCA_944393485.1 of uncultured Clostridia bacterium. Taxonomy (GTDB): domain Bacteria; phylum Bacillota; class Clostridia; order TANB77; family CAG-508; genus Merdicola. The sequence continues at coordinate 10,121 of CALYAJ010000101.1, read as the reverse complement.
AAGTTCTCTATATATAAAGAAAAATACGTAGAAAAAGAACTTTTATTAGTAATTGATGTTTCGGTAGATGTAAATAATCCAAATTGATCTCCAGGTGTAATTGCAGCTTCTAGATAATCATCTTGATATAATCTAGAATTGATAGTTACAATAATATCTATATATTTTATAGTATAATTTAAATCATCTACAGGAACTAATGCTTGAAGTCTTATTCTAACTTCTCCCAAGTTTCTTTCCTGTGTTAAGTTTTGAGAATGATATAAACAGAAGTTAAGTGTTGGAGTGAATGTTGAGTTATCTCCATCATATCTACTACTTCCAGTATAACTACCATTATTTTCAGTTAAGAATGTTGTTTCACTAGGATTAAACCAACCATTATTACCTGTACTCATAGTTAATCCATATGTATTATCTGCCGCCTCATCAGTATCAGCAATTGATGGTATTTCGCTTGGGCCTACTAGATTTACGCCATTTTGGAATCCTGCAGTAACACCTGTTATATCAAACCTGATATTTGGTTCTGAAAAACCTATTAATGATAATTCATAAGTACCAAATGTTGCATATTTTGAAGCGATTAATGATACTTCAAATACAGTTACATCTATTGCTTCTCCAACAGTCCAAATATAATAAACATCATCTTTCGGAGTTATATCAACATAATTCACTTTAATTTTGCCGTCATTATTATAATTTGTATAAAAACCGTCAACTGTAATATCATGATCAGGTTTGTGTTGTGCTCTTACATATGAATTTGAAGAGAATAATCCAGGATTTGTTATTTCATCGCCATTATTGTAATTAGGTGCATATAATCCAGTACTTGAGCTAGGTGTAATTTTATTAGAATATATTCCAAAGAATGTCATTCCATTAACTACACCATATGCAGTAACTTGTTCGTTTGTAGCTACATTTAGATTCCTTCCTTCTGCCATATAAATTCTATTATCAACATTTTTAACTGTATTTCCATTTTCATCTATTGATACAGTTGCCTTAACTTCTTGACCATTTATATCAACTAAACTATCAAATTCTCTTAGTAAGTTTGCACCATAATCTAAATAAAGTACAGAATTATTTTTTAATTTTACATTATCTACTCTACTTATCGTATAGTAAGTATCTGAATATTCATTTGTTCTATCTGTTGCACCATCAAGTGAAATCGCTGAATTTGATATTGTACAAGTATTAGTTCTTTGAATTGAAACATTATATTTTGGGTCATCTGGTGTACCATAATTTTTAATATCTATCATACTTGTACCACTTGTACTTGAAGCATTTCCTGAACCAAAAATACTTCCATCTATATCAAAATTATCATATCCATTTCCATCTATATATATTTCTATACCTATAGTAACACTTATGAATGAGTAATCAAATATTTCAGAACCTGCTTCATTTGCTTCTCCACCGCCAAAGACAGTTCCTCCAATATGAATATCGCCTTTTTCTAAGTTTTGGTTATTTACTGCATCAAATCCAATACTAGTTTTAGTTGTACCATAAACTACTGATGTATTGGCACCACCATATACATTGCCTCCAATTTCACCTGAAACAATATTTACAGTACTTGAAGAAGTATCTACTCCCTCTTCCCCTGTTGCGGCTTTATTTCCACCGCCAAAAGCATTTTTAGAAATTTTTGTGTTAGCTCCATCAATTATTAATATTGTATTTCCTTTTACAATTGCAGCAGAACCATTTCCTCCAGCATATACACTATTTTCTAAATTAGAATTTTTAATATGAACATTAGTATTTTCTTGTACTATTCCTTCATTTCCGCCACCATATACATTGTCTGTTACTTTTGCATTTTCTACTAATACATCTGTAGATGTTTCAATTTGTGCAAGGTTTCCACCACCATAGACACTTCCTGTTATTGTTCCATTTATAAGAACCTTAGTTTCTTCTGTAATAGCTTCATTTCCACCACCATAAACATTACCAGCTGTACCATTTGTATTTACTGTAACATTAGAAGTTATCGTGTTTCCACCCATATTATTTCCACCATATACAGTATCAGTTACACCACCATTAATATTTACATTAGTTATTGGAACTGTTCCATTTGTATTAGAACCTCCAAATATTGTTCCAATTTTACCTCCATCTATATTTATATTAGACGTAACAACACTTGCTGAATAACCTCCACCATATATATAAGGTATTTTTTCCATGTTATTATTAACTACAATATTACTATTTTGAGTATCCGCTTGGTTTCCACCACCGTATATTGCAGAAGTTATTTCACCTGAATTTATTGTAATATTTGATGTTGTTGTTAATCCACCTGCATTATTACCACCATAAACTGTACCAAACGTTCCAGAATCAATTATAATTTCACTTGTTGTCACTTCTCCAGATTGATTAGAACCACCATATATATTTTCCGCTCTACCACCTTGACCGTAAATGTGTGATTCATTTACACCCGCTTCATTACCGCCACCATATACGTTTGGAATATTGTTAGCTGATTTTATCAAATATATCTCTGTTTTTTGAGTATTAACTTGATTTCCACCACCAAAAACTGAACCAGTAATAGAACCACCATTTATTGTAACTTTTGCATCTACTGTATTTCCGCCAATATTATTTCCACCATAAATTGTAACAACTGTACCACCAGTAGAATTAATATTACTTGTATTAATTGTTCCTGTTGCATTTGATCCACCATATAATGTAGTAGTATTTCCACCAGTTATAAAAACATTTGTAGTTTCAACATCTGCTGAGTTTCCTCCTGCAAAAACATCAGAGTTTGTTCCTCCACTAATATTAACTGTAGAATTCGCAACTTTAGCTTGATTTCCACCACCATATACAGTAGTATTTGTTCCACCTTTAATATTTACTGTTGAATCTCCTTGGATTTCACCAATATTTCCTCCACCATAAATAGTTGAAGTATGTTTACCATTTAAAATATTAATATTTGTATTTCCTTCTACTTTGGCAATATTGCCACCGCCATATACTTCTGTAGACAAATCTGCAGAAATATTAATATTGGATGTTCCAATTAATTTTGCCATTTCATCATAGCCAGAGACACCTGCACCTGCACCAAATATTTTTCCATAAATTGTAGGTGTTCCAGAAATATCAATTTTAGAGGTACCTTCCATTTGTGCTATTTCTTGTTTATTTCTATAATTGTAGCCACAACCTGCAGCATAAATATCTCCATTAATTGTTGGACTTCCAGATATGGTAATACTACTATCGCCATATAAAGACCCACCATCATCTGCTGTAACATTTTGATTTAAATATTCTGTATATCCATATCCTCCTCCATAAATATTTCCTTGAACAGTTCCTCCTGTTAGGTTTATATTTACAGAAGTATCAAATTCTTCTCCATAAGACTTATATGGATCAGAAGAATTTTCACTATAACCAGTAACTCCACCAGCACCTGCGCCATAAATATTACTTATAATTTCTCCTCCAGAAATATTAATATCTATTGTCCCATAATAATAAGAATCACATGTATTTCCTCTCGCTGTTGAACTACCAACAACATCCATATTTCTTCCTAAGCATCCACCATATAATTCATCTACAGAACCACCAGTTATATTTATTTTAGCAGTACCTAAAAATGTATTATTAGGATAAACCCATGGATTATTCCATGAACCACTAGGAATATCAGCAGAGTCACCTATACTACCACCAATTAAACGTCCAACAGAACCATTTTTAATATTTTGCACAACATTCGAATAATTATTTCCAGCAGCAGAACCTCCTGTAAGTAGATTTACATCATAATCATATTGAGAATATGTTGTACTATTTTGAATATCTATTGTAATTGTAATATTAAATGAATCTTCTTTTGAAGAGCCCATAAAATCGTGTGATGTAGTTTGTCCTTGACCAGAAGATGTTCCAGGACTTCCTCCACCAACTATTCTTCCATAAGTTCCACTTTTGATTATAACTTCAGCATTTTTTCTAGGCAAAGTTCTATAATTATATTGATTCCAACCACAGAAAATATGAAAAGCTGGTGCATTTCCTCCAAGTAATCCTTGGTTTGTATTCGAGTTTGCATAATTATCCATAGTAACTTTTTCACCAATTGTTAAACTATGCCCTTGTAAATAGAAATACATTTGATCATTATTACCTTCAAAAGTTAAGTTTTGAAATGTAGTATCCTCAGCCATATATTTATAAGTTTCTGAACCACTATAAAAAGGTAATGAACTTTGGTAATCTATATTATTATATTTGCCTGTAATTGTCGCTTTTTTAGCATATGTTCCTACATCATTACGTGAATCTTCTTTTTCATCATATAAATCATTATCTTCACCTCTGGATAGTTCATAATCTTCCATAATAACAATTATATTTGAATTTCTTGTTCCATTATCATCAAGTCTATTATATGCTGTACTAAAATTTTTTACAGGCCTTTCTGGGGAATAACCATCATTAGAATCATTACCACTATTATGTGCACAATATACGACTGTTCTATCACCAAATAAATATTTTCCTTCAACAGTAAGAGTTGAAAACTCAGTATTAGTTGCAACTAATTTATATTCAGTTCCATCTTCAAGATTATCTAATGTTAATCCTGTTTCACCTTCAAGTAAAGTCTCATATTCTCCAGTAATATCTAATTTATACCATTGATAAGTATAATCATCTAAATCTATATAAGGAACAGCATCACCTGCAAAGTTAGCAGTAACTGTCTTTGCAGAATTGTTTCCTGTAAATTCAATATATAGTGAATATTTTTCAATCACTACATTACTAACAGAATAATATTTTCCATCTGATACAACAACAGTATAAATAATGTCATTATATAAATCTTGTTCATGTGTTACCTGTGTTTTATCTTGTAATTCATCTACAACATTTCCTTCAAAATACCATGTATAAGAATAAGGTCCTGATGAATAATTGTTTTCCACACTCACACTATATACTGGCTTATTAGAATCGTCTATCAAAATGTCAAATCTTGGATTTAATTTAAATGTACCATCTTCATAAATCCATTCCATATTATCATTTGCACTAGCATTTGAATTAAATGAATTTAATCTAGATGATTCATTATTTGTATATCTACCTTTATTTAAACCTTGAACATATTCAATGTCTTCTGCTCTCCAACCAGAAGCGTTATATGAATCAGATGTGCCATTAGTTTCTGAATTTGTATATCTTGTACCATTTGCATAAAAATTCGTATAATAACTGTCTGACATTGTTAAATTACCTGAATCATTTCCATTCCAAATTGTAGAATAATTATCACTATTATTAATGTTTGTGTTATTAATAAGTCCTGCAAAAATTGGTCCAATAAATCCATTTGAATCAATACTTCCATTATATAAACAATTTGTTGGCCATACCGCTTGTGACCTTATTGTACCAATAATACCAGCTGTATGATATTGTCCATCACCTGTTGTAGTATAACCTCCCCAAGACCAAGAAGTATATGCCATCGCACTTACACTAATATTACCATTTACATAACAATTAGATATTTCATATCTTTTATTATTTCCAGGATCAGTATTGCTACTAGCAGTATTTGTAGCATATCCTGCAATTCCACCAATTGCTAATTGAGTATAGTTTGTTCTTAGTGTAAGATTACTACCACCAGAAATCGCAAGATCTGTTACAATACAATTTTGAATTGTAGAATTATTATACATTGTTCCAACAATTCCACCTATATGCCAACCTTTTGCAGTATTATCACTTGCAGTAGTACCATTTGAATTAATTGTAATATTAACTGCTCTTAATTCTATGTTTTTTATAGTAATTCTATTATTTCCAGCTCCAATTGTTCCAAATAATCCAAAGTTTTCAATTGTATTAGTAGGCATAGATGCTATATCAATTTTTAAATTTGATATATAATGACCTGCACCATCAAAAACACCTTTAAAAGAGTTATTTGTATTTCCTATAGGAGTCCAATTTTTATTATTTAAATTTATATTTGTAGCTAATTGGAAATATGAATTCTCGTATGTATTCCCATTATTTACCTGACTTGATAAAAAACTTAGTTCACTAGCACTTGTTATTAAATAAGGCTCTTGCTCTGTTCCATTTCCAAATTTAAATTCTGTTGCTATCGTACCATCCCATACATCTTCATAAGTTCCATCTTCTGTAATTGCTCTAGTTAAAGCAAGAGTATTAATCTTAACATCAATTTCTTGCATAATTATAAATGTACCTAAATTCTTACTCTCTAAAGATATTTCTTTGCCTTCTATTGAAAAATCATCAATTTCTGATAACTTATCATTTTCATTTATATATAATAATTTGTATTTACTCTCATCAGTAATCTCTTCCGTGCCTTCAAAATTTATTTTAAGCTTTTCTTTAGGTTCAAATTGTTTCTCATCTTCGATAATTTGAACATTTAATGCAAGTTTCCAGTCCATTACTGAATTAATATATTTATCTATTTCATCATTTGTTTTACTTAAATCTTCTGAATTTTGAGAAATAGCTTTTAATTCAGCATTTAATGGTAAATATCCTTCTACTATGATGTTATATCCATCTTTTTCGACTGATATTATTTGATTATATAAATCATCTTTAATATCATAATCAATTTCAAAATTAATTTTTTTCTCTTCTATTTCTTTATCATTTAAATAAATTGTGTCTCCTGGAAATTTTTCAACAACATTTTCTTCTTCTGTTTCATTATCTTCATTAATTAATTTTGAAGTAATATAAAACTTATTAATTTTCTTATTATTAGCTTCATCTGGTAAAACAATACTATAGCCACTTTCATCTTCGTCAGTGGCTTCTATAGTTTCTGTTATTTCATTCACTATATTTTTTGAATCTGAAAAGGTTGCGCTAATTGAAATTACTTTTTCAGCACGAGAATTTTGAAATGCAATTAATTCAAATATAATTAAAATTAATAGTAATATTAATATAAGTATTTTTCCTTTTCTTATTTTCTTCATCTAATATTTCTCTCCAATATTAATTTATATTTTCGTATAAACTCATTATTTCTTCAATTTGATTAATGTTCATATTGGCTTTTTCTATATTTATATCTAATTTTAGTTTACTTAAAGTTTGATATAAATTATCTATGTTATCTTCTTGAACATCATCTTTTGCTATATTAAATTTTAATAAAGAATATCTATCTTTTATTATTAATGATATATCTTTTTCTTCTTGAATTAGAATATTATTAATTATTTGAATATTTGTAGATTTCACAAAATCATCAAAATCTTTAATAAGTTCATCAATTTCCTCCGGTGTTATTGTTGGCAAGTAAATTATAGATATATCTCTTACATATGATTTAAAAGAATCAGCAAATTTGAAAACATCATAAATCGTTGATGTATCATCAATGCATGTATAAATTTTGTTATATATTTTAGCCTTATCCAATTCTTTATATAAATTTTGTATATTTTTAATAAGTTCTGCATATTGAATATTTGCATCTTCGTCTTTTTTCTTAAACAAAAAGAACTTTTTAGGCTTATTATCATTAAATTTTTCTAATTTCTTTTCTTCAGTTTGAATTTGCTTTAATGTATCTTCATAAATCTTTTTATATTTGTCTCTTTCTAAATAATGTTTCTTTATATCATCAAAAATAAATTTAAATCTCAAATAATTTTTAAATTCATAAATATTGTTATAAAATTTCAATATATTATCTTTAATCTCTTTATCTTCTTCTAATAATTTTATATCAATAATCTTGGCATATTCTTTTTGAATTTTATTAGGTAAAAAATCATTAATATTAACTTCTTTGTTTAAGAATTTATTAATAATTGTATATCTATCAGTATTAATTGTGTTTTCAAAAATTAATTTTAAATCTAAATATCTATTAAATATTTCATCAGATGTAAGATTAAATTTTCCAAGTAATTCTTCTTTCTCCTTTTCAAAATATTTAGATAATTTAGTTTCATTTTGTAAATATATATATCTAATATTTAATTCCAAATGAACAATTATTTCAGGACATTTCCAGTAAATATCCTCAAAAGCTTTTTTTAATTTTTTAGAATTCAAATTATCTTTCTCATCAAAAAAGACTTGCATATATATTTTAGTATATTTACTGTAATTAAAATCTGATGCTTTTAAACTTATTCCTACTTTCTTAAAAGAATTAATACATTGTAATATCTCATTATTAACATTTTCTAAATTATCTTTATAATATCTTTTAAGCCTCCATATATTTTCATCTAAGTTCATTTTTTCAAATGGAGTTTTAAAAGGATTTAGTATATGTAAACATTCACTCATTTGATCCAATGATGTTTTTAATTCTTCAATTTCTTTATTTACTTTTAATTCTCTAATTTTTTTATTATATCTATTTTTAATTTCTTTATAAATATCTTCTTTGATTTTTAAATATTCATCTTTTAATTCCTCTATAGATTTTTTAAATTTTTCTTTATTTCTCTTATTGTTTTTTGGCATATTATCCAAAATTTCTTTACTAACTGATATTTTATCTAAAAACTTCATAACGACTCCTAATTCTCCAAATTATTTTCTTCAATTTCTAAAAATTTCAAAAAATCATTTACCTGTTTATAGGCATCTAATAATTCTTCAGTTGATATATCCTTAAGTTCTTTCATGACAGTTCCTTTCTATTATTTTTTCTTAGTGTATTATATCAATAACGACAAAATATATCCATATATTTTTTATATTTTATTCTAATTTTATGTGGAAATTTTTAAGCAACTAGTTAAATAATAGTATTAAACTCATAAAAAAAAGCACTAGCTAAAATTGCTAATGCTTTTTACATATATATTAAATTAATATTATTCAGCTGCTTTAGTTATTTGAACATTAAATGATATATCTGTACCAGATGCATTATTTTCACAGTCTACATCTTGTCCTTCAACCCACATATATATTCTAACCTTTGTTATTCCAGGTTTTAAATTTAATAGAGTTTGTTGTGTGTCAAAATCTTTCGCTGTAGTAATTGTTGGTGTAACAGCTTGAAAATAACCATCATCAACATAATCAGCAGTATTCTTTAATGTTACATTAGCAGTATCAGCAAATTCTGCATTCATTCCATTATAAGCCAATACACTACCATTTGTTGTTGTAGTAGAAATACCATATATTTCTTGTGCGTTTGCAACACCAGCTGCTGTATGTACATCATAGTTTGGTTCCCAAATTATAGAAGTAGTTCCACCTTTTAATGACTGTGCTGCAGATGAATCACCAACATCTGCGACATTACCTTCATCTATAAATGCAACTCTTGCAGCATTTTGTAATCCTTTATCTGCAGAGCCCTCTTTAGTTATTACATTAGAGCCAGTTGTTAGATATACAGGTATTGTTGGTGAACCATCTTCTGATTGATCAACTCTTAAGAAAATATCGAAAGCAATATATCGTCCTGTAGTACCTCTTGTATCTGTTTCTTTATCACTAGCTAATGAATAACCTGTACCATCTTCCAACGCATTTACCATACCATAGTACATATTCATATATCCTGTACCTGTATCTACAACACCAGCTGATGAAACTGGTTCCATAGCTTCTGGAACTTGGTTAACATTTGAAGCATAAGTTGCAGAAGCACCTGTTATATCTTCTTTTTGTAATATTGTTTTCCAATTTATTGCATCTGCTGAAATTTGTAGACCATTAGATGTTTGAACATTAACATCTAGTGTACTAATAGTTACTGTTTGGTTTGCAGTAAACCAAGCATATGTAGATACTATTAAAAATACTAATAAAAGTAATAGTAATAATAATGAGTATCTTAAATTGTTTTTTCTTTTGTTTCTCTTTGCCATATTTTTATCCCTCTTTCTTTCATTTTTTCCTGTTGTACGTTCTTTCACTATACTATCATAATACAACAAAAAAATTTTTTTGTCAACAATTGTAAATTTAAAACAGTGGTAACGAATAAAAAATTTTTTATTCGAAAATCAGTATTTTTATTGAATATTTTTATATACTTTTTCGCATTT
>CALYAJ010000100.1 GCA_944393485.1 uncultured Clostridia bacterium | reverse complement strand
AACTCATACAAATTATAATATTCCGGCATTTTAGGTTCGGGCTGAAAACTTACTAAATATTTATCAGCCTGCCTGTATAAAATTGGACTATTATAAATAGTCCTCTGCCAGAAAACATTTGGTTTTACAAATTTTCCTTGCATAATCTTCCACTTTTCCTGTTCTCTATACAGGATATCAATCTCTTCTTCTCCTATTAAATCAGTTAACTGATCTACTTTAATCCGTTTTCCTTCTCTAAATACTACTACTTCTTCCAAAATTCTCATATAAAACTCCTTTCTATGCCTCATGCATCAATAAGTTTTACTACTATTTCAACGAGTTTCTAATAAGAAGTATTCTAGCACAAAAAAGGTTAATAAGCAAGTTTTGAATGTTCTATACTAATCGATTTTGCCTAAAACAAGAACAACAATTAATAACTTTATTATCTAAAAAGTAAAAGGACATCACAATATGATATCCTCCTACAATTTTTTTGAAACAATATTTTACATTAACTCGGAAAGAGAAATGTATTTTCCATCATAATTCTTTTCAGGTTTTATTTCCGTATTTGCAATCCAAACACCTTCGGCATTTCTTGCAAACACTATAGCTTTCCAAAGATTCTTTGAATCTTCATATGTTAAGTATACTGGTAATTTTTCTTTTCTATCCAATTTTATTTTTATAAAATAAACATTTGATAAAAAATCACCAAGGTCACATTCATCATCTACAAACCGGATCCGCCTTATAACTTTTACATCTTTGCTTTTTTCTTTTGGAATATATACATCATCAGGTACAAATTCAGTTGACCTTATAAGTGCATATATTTCACCTGTACATGAATCATATTTTTCTGAAAAAACGATACGATTTTCTGTAATTTCTTCTAATACCAAATTATATATCCACAAATCAGTTTTGAGCATACTTTCTTCAATATGTGGAATTATAAATTCCACATATTGTTGCTCCTTGGTTACTTCATCATAATTTGGAATACGTAATGTAACTATTCCATCTTTTTGACGAACACTTACATTACCATTATATTTCCGTTTACAGATACCTTTATTGATAAAAAAACGCATTTCCTATACCTCCATTATTGCCTTAAATTAATTGTTAATAAGTTATAATGCTTTTTTTATAAAATCCTACTTTTTATACTTTGGTTTATTTATTGTTAAACAAACCATCATATCTCGACGCGATTTTATAGAAGTCTCCCGAATTACAATAGTAAAAACCTTCTTCTGTTATATCTTCTAATTTTATATGAATCGTAAAAATTGATCTACATGGTTCCAACAGCTGTCCTTTTATCTGTATTATTCCCTCGCTTTCTTCTGGATGAGTATCTTTATAAAATACAAGTCTTGGCCAATACAAGAACAGTTCTTCAATTTGATCACCCATTGCAGAGAACAAATTAAATTCCTTAATGTTCTCAAACTGCGGATGAATTGGTTTTTCAATAGAGGCAATTTCATATTCTTCCGCAAAAAAGTCCTTGCCATCTGAAAAACTTGTTTGAAAAATTTTTTCTTTTAAAAAATACACTCCTTCCCTATAAATTATCTCTTCGGATTCATTTTTGCCTATAATTTTAATAGACAATTCATTTTCTGCAGGAAGCACATTAAAAAACCGACCTTCTGCATCAAAGATTTTACAATTTCGTAAATTTCCTTTTTTCTCCATATTGTTCCTTTCTGCTGCTCATTACATTTAATGAGTCTTACACTAATTCCAACTTTGCTACACACGAATTTTATCATATTTTATTCTGCTTTGCAAATTTATGTATACCAAAAGTAAAACACGATACAAAACAAAAAAAATAAACTTCACATATATGAATTTTTCTCTCTTATTATTGGTCAAAAACAATAATAAGAGAGAAATCATGCAATTTGCACTCTCCCTCTCTTTTTGACAGTTACATCAGGACTTTACTTTGAACGATGTACCATTTACCATCATCATAGTAAGTGGTAACGCCCTTCATATGTCCATACCAAATCCAGATATGGTCATATGCTTCCCTTTTGCTTGCATAGTCCATTGTGTAAAAGCTGTTTTAAGGCCACCCTTTCCCTAAAAAAATGAACTTTATTCACTTTTTTTATTGTGTGACTATCTTGTTCAAAAATCGTATAATAAGATATGATGGCCCTATTTATCTTCCTACATTCTATTGTGAAAAGCGTGGTGCTTTGATGGAACCAGTTCATTTCATCAGTTATACTGGTATTGAATATACTTACGACGGTAATAAATTACTCTTACATATATTGGTAATATATTCTTTTTTATTAGGGCTTATTTATGCCTTTATTTTTTATCTTGTTTTGTTTAAATATTCAATTTTTCTTTCGAAAATAAAATATTAATTTTTATTTTCACTTTGAGTTGTGAAACAAAGAAGTTTCATATTGTTTCCTATATAATAAAAAGAAAGGGTCCTAAAATAGGGCCCTCAATTCTTGATAGAGTGGAGTTAGTCATC
>CALYAJ010000099.1 GCA_944393485.1 uncultured Clostridia bacterium | reverse complement strand
GAGACTCCAACGTTACGCATAACATCTTCTGTTGCACTCCATCCCTGCGAGTCATCATCCCCACATCACCGCCTTTGCTTTTCCTCCAGTATACCATATATGCCGCGGCTATGCGTGATTTTGTCAACGGGGCCGCCTCCACGCACCTGCGCTGCTTCCCGACGATGTGCGCCGGGCTCCTGGCCGGGCTCGGCTTCTCGCTCCTCTCCTGCCCGCTCTGGGCGCTGGCGGTCCTCGCCGTCCCGCTCACCCTGCACCCCAACAAGCAGTATCTGCTGGAGAACAAGAAGGCGCTGATCCTGCGCTCGCGCCTCTCGGTCCTTGCCAACTTCGCCGTCGCCGCGGCCCTTGCCGCGCTGCAGTGGGTGCCTGTTTCCATCGTCACCGCCGGATACCTGCTCTCGGCCCTCTCCCGCCTGTACGCCAAGGCGCACTACAAGCCCACCTCCGCATAGATCAAACCGCAGCGGCAAAAATTGCTTTGCCGCCGCGGTTCTTTTCTTCCTTAGTAGATTTCAAGGTCCGCTCCTTCGCGGACAAAGACCGGGATGATGTCCAGCGGCGCGTAGGCGTCGACCATCTGGCCGCCTTCAAAAATTTTGCCTGTCGCGCTCTCTTTCCACTTGCACCCTGCCGGCAGGTACACCTTGCGAGAGACGACCTTCGCCTCTGTCACGGGCGCCACGAGGAGCGCTTCGCCAAACATGTAGGCGTCGTCGACATCCCAGGCCGCAGAGTCCTCGGGGAAATCAAAGAACAGCGGGCGCATGACGGGTTCGCCCGTCTCAGATGCCTTGCGCATGATTTTGCGGATATAGGGCCGCAGCTTTTCGCGAAGGAAGAGGTATTTCTTCATGATCTCGTAGTCCTCTTCGCCATAGCTCCAGACCTCATTGGGCATGCCGGAGGAAAGCTTCTGGAACCCGCCCGCACCGATTGTAACCTTTTTTTCAATCCAGGGCGCCCGCTGGCCGTGCAAGCGGAAGACGGGCAGAAAACATCCCCAGGCAAACCAACGCGCGATCAGTTCGCGGAAATCCTCATCCTCAGGATCGCCGCCGATAAACCCGCCAATATCGCAGGTCCACCACGGAATTCCCGCCATGCCCATGGACAGTCCCGCCTGAATCTGCTCTCGGAAGGCGCGGAACGAAGAATGGATATCGCCCGACCAAGTTAAGGCTCCAAATTTCTGCGAGCCTGCCCAAGCGCAACGCACTAAGGAAATAATTTCCGTTTCGCCTTCCGCCTTGAGTCCATCGTAGAAACCTCGGGCATACTCTTTGGGATAGATATTTGTCACCTGAAGGCCAGGGCCCGCATAATAACGGAAATTGTCAAATTCGTAGTTGCCGTACTCCGGTTCTGCTTCGTCCAGCCAAAAGATTCGAATTCCCTTGTCGTAATAATTCTTTTTGGCCTGTTCCCAGACAAAGCGCTGCGTATCCGGATTTGTGGCGTCATAATAGACATTCGCCCCCATCCAGTTGCTGCCGTAGAGGGAATTGCCGCGATCGGTCCGGATGAGCATGCCGCGTTGGCGCATGTACCCGTAATTCTTCGAGCGTTCGTCCACCGTCGGCCAAATGGAGACCACCGTCTCAATGCCCATGTCGCGCAATTCCTTCACCATGGCCTCTGGATTGGGAAAGTCTTCCGGATCAAACTCCCAATTTCCCTGCAGGCTCCAGTGGAAGAAATCGATGACGATAACGTCCATCGGCAAGCCGCGGCGCTTGTGCTCGCGCGCCACTTCCAGAACTTCCTCCTGCGTGCGGTAGCGGAGCTTGCATTGCCAGAAGCCCATGCCGCATTCCGGCATCATCGGGGTGCGTCCCGTTACAGACGAATAGTTGTACTCGATCTCTGCCGGTGTATCCCCCGCCGTGATGTAATAATCCATCTTTTTCGTCGAACGGGCATGCCATTCCGTCTTATTTTGGGCGAAATGCACCGTGCCGACAGCCGGATTGTTCCACAAGAAACCATACCCGCGACTGGAGACATAGAACGGGACGCTCGCTTGGGAGTTGCGGTGCTCAAGGTCTAACGACATGCCCTTTTTGTTGAGGGTGTTCACTTGATATTGTCCCATGCCGTAGATTTTTTCCTCCGCAAAGGATTCAAAGCGCGCAAAAAGTTCAAAGTCGCTGGTGCCAGGGATCGGCCGAAGCGCGCGTGCAGGCATTTTCAGCGGCACGGCGTAGCGGCAGATGCGGTCGCGGTTCCGCCAATATTCCTGCGTCAGAAGCTCTCCCTTTTGATTGTAAAAGGAAAGCCATCCTTCCTCGCTGACGCGAGCGCGAATCTTGCCATTGATCAGCTCCAGCACCTTGCCGGTGTAATGGTACTGTGACCATTCTTCCCCTTTATACCAGGGATCGGTCATGTCCACTTCTGTCTCACGAATCTCTGCACTCGTGTTCTCAATCGGTTCCGTCAGCGCCCAATCGTTTTCGTCCATTTGGGGTTGTCCCGTCATGCGAACGCGAACGCCGTCCTTCCCCCAGGGGTCGATCCAAAGGATGTCCGCGCCGTCGCGAACGATGATCCGAGTTCCCTCTGTATATGTGAGCATATTTTCCTCCTTCATTTCAAAACCCAAAGGCTGCTCATTCTGTAAAAACGGTGTACTCAAATTTGGGACCGAAGTACGGCCATTTTGCCGCGCTTCGGTCCCCTTTGGGAAAAGCGCTGCTTATGCGCCCGTAAAGGCAGCGTAGGCATCACGGTGAATCTGCACGTACTCCTCCAAGCCCATCGCATTGAGCTGCTGGATGTAGCCTTCCCAATCCGCGTCAATATCGCTGACGCCAGTCACCCAATTGGCGTACATCTGCTCTGCATAGCTGGTCAGGTCCGTGCGAATGGCGCCGATGCGCTCAAGTTCCTCGTCCGTGTACTGCAGAACAGGCAAGCCGCAGTTTCGATCGTTGGTCACGTACTTGCCATTGATGGCGTCTTCGGCGAGTTTTATGCCGTCGCCCTGGTCAGAGGGAAGAATCACGTTGTCGTAGAATTCCGGATCCATGAACTTGGGCCCGAAGTCGCGCAGGGAATTCGACCAGGCAGAGGCATCCAGAGAGCTGCCGTCGCTGGGCGCCAGCACTGTGTAGGTTCCATCGCCATTGTCCTGGATCTGGTCCGGAATGGAGCCATAGTAGGTCTGCAGCGTCACGAGGTCCGTATAGAACTGATCGGCATACCGGAGCAGAGCCAGCGGATCGTCGCACGCGGTGGTAATCAGGAACTCGCGGTCCGAGATATCCAAGTAATTCGAGGCTGCTTCCACATAGTGGGTACCGTCATATCCTTCGATGGCCTCCAAGCACGTGAAGTCTCCCACGTTCAGGCCAACCTGACCATCCGCAGTCCAGCCAAAGACCAGGCCCACCTGGGAGCCGCCCTCGCGCTGCGCCTTGGAGGTCGAAGCAGAACTGTCCTGCGTGAAGTATTCCGGGTCCACCGCGCCATTGTCCCAGAGGTACTTCATCCACTTGACAGCTTCCTTGAAGTTCTCCTCCGCCGGGACAAACACGGGCACGCCTTCGCTGTTCAGGCCCATATAGTTGCCTTCACGGCTGATCATGGTGCCATAGCAGGAGAGGATGTGGCGGCAGTCGCTGCCCATGACGGAGCCCGCGCAGTTGGTAATGCCGTAGGTGTTTGAGGGATCGCCGTCGCCATCCGGGTCCTGCGTGCCCACTGCAATCAGGTATTCGCTCAGTTCCTCAATGTTTGTGGGCATATCCATGTTCAACGCCTCGAGGAACGCGGTGTTGATGTAGGTTCCATCGCCGCAGACCTCCGGGCGCAGGGGCAGGATCTTCGGCAAACTGTAGATGCGGCCGTCGCGGCTGGTGCACATCGAGCGCAGCGTCGGCTCCTTTTCCATAGCCGCCCAGAAATTGGGCATGTTCTCTTCCGTAATATAGTCTGTCAAATCCACAAAATAGGACTTGTTGTCGGCAAAGTCGCTCGCGCTGATGCAGGTATTCCCCAGGAATGCGTCCGGCAGATTTCCAGCCGCCAAGAACAGCGCCTTTTGGTCATTCCAATCGGACAGGACGCGAATATCCCATTCAATATTGATCCCGGCGCCTTCCTCGAGCTGGCGCATGATCGCGCCCTCTTCCTCAAAAAAGTCTGTGGGACGAATGCTATTGTTGCGGACGGTGAGGATGGTGTAGGTCTTGACATCTCCCGCTTCGCCCTCCGCGTCGTCGGTTGCGGCAGGCGTCTCTTCCTGTGCCACGGTGCTTGACTCGGTTGGCGCCTCCGTTGCGACGGGCGTTTCCTGTGCACAGCCCGTGACAGTTGCCGCGAGCAACAGGAACGCGAGTACCAGGTACAGCCACTTTTTCATGTGTTTTCTCCTCCTTGGAAAAATGTCTATCTGGATTGGGAAGGTTGGCAACGCCTATCCCTTTACAGATCCGAGCATAACGCCTTGGTTGAAATACTTTTGCACAAACGGATACAGCATCATGATGGGCAGCGAAGAGATCACGATCACACCATATTTGATCAGGTCAGCGATTTTCTTCATCTCTGCAGCCTCTTGGCCGGTCTCGACCGTACTCATGGCCTGATTGTTGATGAGAATATTCCGCAGGACGAGCTGCAGAGGCTGCAATTCCTCTTCCTGCAAATAGATCATGGCGTTGAAATAGCTGTTCCA
>CALYAJ010000098.1 GCA_944393485.1 uncultured Clostridia bacterium | reverse complement strand
AATTCCAATATTGAAAAGAAAAAAATATTGAGGTATAATATAGAAGATTTTAATATATGTTATATAAAAGACATATAAATTCAAATAAAACAAGTTAAATAAAGATTTCCGGGTAAAGGAGAAAAAGGATGGATAATATCAGAGTTTATGCTTTTGTTGGTCCTTCGGGAACAGGTAAAAGTTATAGAGCACAAATGGTAGCAAATGAAAATAATATTCATTATATAATAGATGATGGGCTTTTTATAAAAGATAATGAAATAATAGCAGGAGAATCTGCAAAAAAAGCACCAACAAAAATAGAAACAGTAAAAAAAGCACTATTTTTACAAGATAATCAAAAAGAAGAAATAAGAAAAGCAATAGAAAAATATAAACCAGAATCAATATTAATTCTAGGAACTTCTGATGGAATGGTAAAAAAGATAGCAGCAAATATCGGAGTTCCGCCAATAGAAAAAATTATATATATAGAAGATATAGCAACAAAAGAAGAAATGGAGGAGGCAAGACGTAGCAGAATAACAGAGGGAAAACACGTAATACCAGTTCCAACATTTGAAATAAAAAAAGATTTTTCAGGTTTTATATTAGATCCTTTGCAAATATTTAAATTTAAAGGAAATAATAAACCATATATTTCCGAAAAATCTATAATAAGACCAACATTTAGTTATTTAGGAAATTTTACAATTTCAGATACGGTATTTAGACAAATAATTGAATATGTGGCTAAAAAAGATAAATCTATTTATAGTGTAATAAGAACAAGAATAGACAATCAGCCAGAAGGTCCATATGTTTACTTAGAAGTAATTGTAGAATATGGAAGTAATGTAAGAGAAGTTGTGGAAAATTTTAAAAATAAAGTTATTAAAGAATTAGAAAAACTAACTACAATGAGAGTTAGAACTATTAAAATAGTAATAAAAGATATACATATAGAAAAATAAAATTGAAAGGTAGAAATAAAATGTCATATATAGTTGCAATAGACGGACCAGCAGGTTCAGGAAAAGGAACATTAACAAAAGTCGTAGCAGAGGAGTTAGGACTAGTTAGTATAGATACAGGAATGTTATATAGATGTCATGCTTTAGCTGTAGTAAGAAATAACATTGATATAAATGATAAAGAAAATATTATAAAAATTATGGATGAAATAGAAATAAATTTAGTTAATGAAAACAATATTCAAACAGCATTTTTAAATGGAGAAAATGTAACAGATAAAATAAGATTACCAGAAGTAAATAATATAGTTTCATTAACATCTTCTATTCCAGAGGTTAGAGAAAAAGTAACAAACCTAGAAAGAAGAATAGGATATGATTGGTTAAAAGAAGGTAAAAATATTATTATGGAAGGAAGAGATATTACAACAGTAGTATTTCCGGAAGCTGATGTAAAAATATATTTAGATGCAACTCCTATCGAAAGAGCAAAAAGAAGATTAGCTCAAGACACTAGAAATGGAATAGAGGAGAATTTTACAGAAGTATTAGAATCTATAATGGCAAGGGATAAAAATGATATGAACAAAAAGGTAGGAGCATTAAAAAGAGCTCCAGATGCAGTATATATAGATTCAAGTAAATTAAATATTGAGCAAGTTAAAAGAAAAATTATAGATGTCATAGAAAGAAAAACAAAGGATAAATAATTATAAAAAGCAAGAATAGGAGAATAAATATGATAGTTATAAAAAAGATATTAAGAGTTATTGTAAGAACTGCAATATGGTTATATTGTAAAGTAGTTTATAGATTAAAAGTAACAGGAAAAGAAAATATTCCAAAGGAAGGACCTGTAATATATTGTGGAAATCATAGAAGTTATTTAGATCCACCTTTAATAGTAGTTACTGCTGGAAGACATGTTAGATTTATGGCAAAAGAAGAATTAACTAAAAATAAATTTTTAAAATTTTTAGGATATGTATTTGATGCTATTTATGTAAAGAGAGATAATAAAGAAATTGGAGCATTAAAAACTACATTAAAAGCTTTAAAAAATAAAGAAAGTATTGCAATGTTCCCAGAAGGAACAAGAAATGGATTAGAAAAAGGAGAAAGCATAAAAGAAGGAGTTGCATTCTTCGTACTTCAAACAGGAGCTAAAGTTCAACCTGTTGGAATTACAGGAGGAGAAAAAGCATTTAAAAAAGTATATGTTAATTATGGAAAGCCATTAGATTATAGTGACCAAATGACTAAAAAGCCAACTAAAGAGCAATTAGAAAAAGTAAGCAAAGAGATAATGGATAACATAATTATGTTGACAAATGTAAAACAATAATATATAATAATTAAAGTTTAGAAACAGAGGCGTTTTTCTATTTTGAAAAACGCCATTTATAAAGATAAACTAAACAAAAGAGAATGTTCAAAAAGTTTAGGAAGGTGAAATTATGCAAGAAGAATTAAATAATAAATCATTCGAAGAAATGGTTGAAAATTCAATGAAACAAGTAACTGTAAAACAAATTATAAAAGGTACAGTTGTTAATATAAATAGAAATGGTGAAGTAATAGTAGATATAGGATATAAATCAGATGGAATTATTCCAAGAGAAGAATATTCATATAACGAAAATGCAAATCCTAAAGATGACTTAAAAATAGGAGACACAATAACAGCAGAAGTAGTAAAAATGAATGACGGTGAAGGAAACGTTTTATTATCAACAAAAAGATATAAAATGAAAGATGTAAAAAAAGAACTAGAAGAAAAATTTAAGAATGGAGATATTTTAGAAGAAAGAATTACAGATATAACAGATAAAGGATTTATAATAGCAAAAGAGGGATATAATATATTTATTCCATTATCTTTATCTGGAATAACAAGAAGTGAAAAAATAGAAGATTATAAAAATAAATTAGTAAGATTTAAGCTTATAGAATGTAACTTTAGACCACGTAGAATAATAGGTTCAATAAAAATAATATTAGATGAAGAAAAAAATAAAAAAATAGATGAATTTTGGGCAAATGCAGAAGTTGGAAAAAAATACAAAGGAAAGGTAACAAGTTTAAGTACATATGGAGCATTTGTTGATTTAGGAGCAGTTCAAGGATTATTACATATTTCAGAAATTACATGGAATAGAAATACTGCACCTAATGAAATATTAAAACTAGGTCAAGAAATTGAAGTAGTTGCAATAGATGTAGACAAAGAAAACAAAAGAATTAAACTATCATATGCAGGAAAAGGACCAGATCCTTGGAAAAGCATAGATGGAAAATATAATATAAATGATATACTAACAGTAAAAGTAGTAAATTTAACTCCATTTGGAGCATTTGTTGAACTAGAACCAGGAATAGAAGGATTAGTTCATTTATCACAAATATGCGAAAGAAAAATTACAAGACCAGAAGATGAATTAAGAATAGGTCAAAAAGTAAATGCTAAAATAATTGATATGGATTTAGCAAATAAAAAAATAGAATTATCAATAAGGGAATTAGAGAATACATCTAATGAATATAAGGAGTAAGGAGTAATAGAAATGATTAACGAAAATATAAGAAACATAGCAATAATTGCACACGTAGATCATGGAAAAACTACATTAGTAGATGCTTTGTTAAAACAAAGTCATGTTTTTAGAGATAATGAAAAAGTTGATGAAAGAGTAATGGATTCAAATGCACTAGAAAAGGAAAGAGGAATCACAATTCTTTCTAAAAATACTTCAGTTATGTATAATGGTGTAAAAATAAATATAGTAGATACACCAGGACATGCTGACTTTGGAGGAGAAGTAGAAAGAGTTTTAAAAACAGTTGATGGTGTTTTATTATTAGTAGATGCTTTTGAAGGACCAATGCCTCAAACAAGAGAAGTACTAAAAAAAGCATTATCATTAAATTTAAAACCAATAGTTGTTATAAATAAAATAGATAGACCAGGATCTAATCCATCAAAAGTATTAGATCAAGTACTAGAATTATTTATAGAACTTGATGCTACAGATGAACAATTAGAATTCCCAGTAATTTATGCATCTGCAAAAAACGGAATTGCTAAAATGAGCATGGAAGAAAGTAGCTATAATATTAATTGCATATTTGAAACAATTATAAAAGAAATAAATCCACCTGCATGTGATCAAGATGGACCAATGCAAATGTTAGTTTCTAACATAGACTATGATGAATTCATAGGAAGAATGGCAATAGGAAGACTTGAAAGAGGAGTTATTAAAGTAAATGATCCTGTTGTTATTTGTAAAAAAGACGGAAAAATGGAAAATGCAAGAATTGGTAAAATATATACACATGTTGGACTTAAAAAAGTAGAAGTAGAAGAAATTGGAGCTGGAGATATTATAGAAGTTTCTGGTATTCCAGATATTAATATTGGTGAAACAATTTGTGATGTAAATAATCCAGAAAAAATAGATTTTGTTGATATAGATGAACCTACAGTTACAATGACATTTAGTGTAAATGATGGACCTTTAGCTGGAAAAGAAGGTAAATTTATAACATCAAGACATTTAAGAGATAGATTATTTAAAGAACTTGAAAGAAATGTTAGTTTAAGAGTTAAAGAAACAAATTCAGCAGATTCATTCGAAGTAGCTGGACGTGGAGAATTACATTTATCTGTATTAATAGAAACAATGAGAAGAGAAGGATTTGAATTCTTAGTTTCTAGACCAAAAGTTATTATAAAAGAAATAAATGGTGTAAAATGTGAACCAATAGAAAGATTAGTAGTAAATGTTCCAGATGATTGCATTGGTAGTGTTATCGAAAAATTAGGAAAAAGAAAAGCAGAAATGGTAAATATGGAACCAGCAGAAGCAGGTCACACAAAAGTAGAATTTAAAATACCTGCAAGAGGATTGATAGGATATAGAACAGAATTCATGACAGATACTAAAGGTAATGGTGTTATGAACCATGTATTTGAAGATTATGAACCATATAAAGGTACTGTTGTAGCAAGAACAAGAGGAACAATAGTAGCATTTGAACCAGGTGTATCTGTAACATATGGACTATATAATGCTCAAGATAAAGGAGATTTATTTATAGGACCAGGTGTAGAAGTATATGAAGGTATGATAGTTGGTATAAATTCTAGACCAGAAGATTTAGCAATAAATGTATGTAAAGAAAAACATTTAACAAATACTAGAGCTTCAGGATCTGATGATGCATTAAGATTAGTTCCACCAATTCAAATGTCATTAGAAAAAGCTATAGAGTTTATTCAAGATGATGAATTAGTAGAAGTAACACCAAAAAGCATACGTTTAAGAAAGAAAATATTAGATACAAAAACAAGAGAAAGAGAAGCTAGAAGAAAAGTAAAAGAAGACTAAATTAAAGAGGGATTAGGGGACGGTCCTAAAATCCCTCTTTTTTTGCAAAAATTTAATTTAGTTACTATAATTTAATTACTATGTTAGACCATAAACTTAAGGTAAAAGGAGTAGTACGGTAATGAATAAAGTAGAATTAAAAAAAATAAAAGTAAAAGCATTAGAAGAACATATTCCAATAATAATGGATGATACATTAGAAGTAATAGATAAAATCTTAAAAGAGAAAAAGCCAAAAGCAATACTAGAAATTGGAACTGCTGTTGGTTATTCTGCAATGTGTTTTTCTGAATATTTAGCAGATGGAGGAATAATAGATACAATAGAAAGAGAACATGAAAGAGTAGAAGAGGCAAAAGAAAATATTAAAAAAGTTGGAGTAGAAGAAAAAATAAACATATTAGAAGGGGATGCAGTAGAAATACTTCCTACTTTAGATAAAAAATATGATGTTGTATTTATTGATGCAGCAAAAGGAAAATATCCATTTTTCTTAGCTGAAGCCAAAAGAATGCTAAATGAAAACGGAATAATTTTTGCTGATAATATTTTATATAAAGGATATGTTATGAGTGATTATAACAAACACAAACAAAGAACAGCAGTTAGAAATTTACGTGAATACATAAAAGAAGTAACAGAAGATGAGAATTGCAAAACAGAAATTTTAGAAGTAGGCGATGGATTAGCTATAAGTAGGTTTTAGAAAAAGACAAAGTATATGAAATGAAGTAATTCCCATATAGTGGGCACTTCAATATACTTTGTCCGTTTTTGTCTATGGATGCTCGTCCTGTGATAAAGCTTGTTTTTGTGATAACAAAAAATCTTCATAGCTTTCATGAAAAAAGTATTTAAATCTTTCATCAAAACTATCTAAAACTAATTTATCAGTTCTTGAAGTTTTATCAAAAACAAAATGCATATATTTAGGCATATAATATTCGGCTGAAGCAGGAGATGTAATATTTTTTAAAAATATTTCTCTACTAGCTTTATATGATTTAGAATGGCTTGCTTCACCATCTTTTTCTACTTCACGCATTCTAAAAGTTTTTATTTGTGTTTCTGCATAAAATTCTATTGGTCTTTCGTCATCATCTATTGCATGTATTACACGTGTTATATGTAAAGAAGAATAGTTATTAGCTTTAGGATTTTTTATATAATC
>CALYAJ010000097.1 GCA_944393485.1 uncultured Clostridia bacterium | reverse complement strand
TCTCATGAAGTCGTCATGGAAAAGCGAGGGAACCAAGTATGCTTTGCTTGGCCAGGTGATCCATATGGTAGAGGAATACCTGAAATCCGGTGCGATTGAGATCAATCCCCCTTTGTTCAACACGGACCCGGTGAGACAGCGCATCATCTATATGATGAATATGAATAAGATCGTGCAGCACCTGTGGGGATTTATCAAACTGGAGCAGACAGAACGGATCGTCCCGATTTTTGATCAGAACAAGAGAGTTCGTTCCACCAACGATATGCCCACTTGGTTTACCAGCAAGCCCTGCTATATCACGCAACACTCTCAAATCAGCCACTGTGTGTTTGATAGCACCTGGGAGGCGACGGAAAGTTATGTACTGGAGAAAAATCCCCATGTTGCCGCCTGGGCCAAGAATGATCATCTGGGCTTTGAGATCCTATATGTGTTTGATGGTGTAGTCCGGAAATACACGCCTGACTTCCTGGTTAAGTTGAATAATGGAAAGACATTGGTTTTGGAAACCAAGGGACAAGAAACTCGCCGAGACAAAGAAAAACGCAAAGCACTCGCAGAGTGGGTCACGGCCGTAAATCAGTGCGGAGAATTTGGCGAGTGGTGCAATGATGTGTCCTATAATGTGGCGGATGTGGATGGCATTATTGCGAAGTATCTGAAATAGTTTTCCAACAAATTGGCATTCTGAAAATAACAGCTTATGGGAGTTTCCCGTAAGCTGTTATTTTTTGTAGAAATATCAGAGAATAAATCGGCATACAATGAATATGGAACAAATTTTAGGAATGCACAACGGTAGGAACAAGAAAAAAATGGTTTAGCATTTTTAATTACAAAACCGTGTTACCTGCTGAGATACTCACATTTTTCCTTTCAGATGATTTAGCAGGTCAACTGAAAGGAGAACCTGTATGTCCGGCGTATCCTATGAAAAATTTTCCGCGAGCCCATTGGCAGACTGTTTTGTATACATTACTTCAAACGGCCATCAAAACAGGAAAGAAACGGAGCCTCATATATATTTTGTAAAACTTTCTGCGGAGTTTCCAAGTTACTCAGAGTATATGATTGGCAGTGAAGGTAACCCCGATGGTATACCAGAACAATTTCGTATTTTGCTTTCTCCATATGCAATTGCTGTTGGCAATCGCGGAACACTTATATCGCTTGCAGAAAAACATCTCTGTCGTACAGACCCAAAGTTCATCAAACAGTACTATGATCCTGACGGGTACAATAGGATCAATTCAAATTATTTGGCTCCGTCACGTCGGGTAGCCAGGATTGTTGCAACGGCCTGGCACCCTGGTCAAAACCAAAATCTGGAAGTTGATCACATTGACGGCAACCGCGCGAATGATGCGGCCAACAACTTGGAATGGGTCACACGGTCGGAAAATTTGCAGAGGATCAAAGCCCGTCCTCAGCCATATATTTGGCCTGCAGACATAACAGTGCTGATAATAAATCCGCACAATTGTTGTGCAAAGATTGTCACACCTATCGAGGCCCGGCATATCATCAACTCCCCTAACTCTGTGAAACTGCTACGTGGGAAGCGGCACTATTCCCACGGCTGGTTGGTGTTGGTAAATCCTACTTTTGAGACAGCAGTAAACTTGTGTGAGCGGTATCTGGTGATGAATCCAGAAATCATGAGTCTCTTGCGCAACCTCTTTGGCCATGATACGAGTGTATTGGAATAACCAAGGAACTCTTAGCATTTGAATAAAAAGGTTCATGCCACGGAATGTACATACACATTCCGTGGCAGTTTCTTTAACGGAAAAGAGGATTTTCGAGATGGTCAATGCCGTATTTTTCTGGAATTGTCATAGGATTGATTCCCAGTTCTTCAAAGCACTTCAGATGATCTTTATATGTATTTGTAGACTTATATGCTTGCTTTAACGAAAAAAGCCCACTTGAAGCAACTAATTCAAGATCTTCACAGAGTTTCCGCTTTTTTGCCGATCCGTAAGGGCTGGCATTAACGATATTCTTTGCTACCAAAATCGAATAAAAGTCCTCATGGGGAAACATGGCCTCTGTATTGCGCAGGTACATCTCTTGCATCTGCAGAGTAATCCAGTTGTCCCAACTTGGTAGAAGGCCGTAATAGCGCTTCATGTGTTTTATATGTGCGTGGTGACACTGCACCACTTGCCGTAGAACACCGAATTCCCACTCCTTTGGCTGGCGGTGCTTTGCGTCTCGTTCTGCCTCTTTGTCGTAAACCTGTGCATGGCGTGACTTGCATGCGTAATATACCGTCTGCACCCTTGCATCTTCAATCTCGGTATTATCAGTATTTCCAGTGGAGATATTGCTATAATGATAATACACGGTACGGTCCATCCGCATGGCACGCTCAGGGGTCTGTTGGAGGATGTCCAGAATAATTTCAGGAGCCTGACAGATGGTATTGTAATCATAATCAACTCGATTGACATGAAAATCATCCATAGCTATATCGTACTTACCTAACCAATCACGGATGATTTCAGTTAATTGGTCAATATCTTCTTGCGTTGTATTTAAGTTGCGCAAAACATCATGACAATTGATCTTAATCCAAATGCATGCGACAGCCAGTCCTGAAAGTTTTTTGGTCCAGATACAGCATCCAGCAGGCGGCTGCGCGACAAGCAAAGCCGCATAATTAGCATCCCAAATTCCATTGTTGTCTGACACGTGGCATAAAGTAATTGTATCCATGTTCTATCTCCTCATCTAAAAAATTGACAGTTTCCTCCCGACATTTGTTGGTTCCTATACGGGCCGTCCCGTGCATCTTTCATGGTATACATCTTTTTTCAGATCCATTAGAGGACCCCGCACAGTCTGGATATCACATAAAAGAAAAGGCACTGGCCTTAATTATGAGTCCAGTACCTTTATGCATTATTTAGATTGTAGCAATGTTAATAATTAACTGAGCATTTGCCTATATGTGATATAGGCAAATCTGGCAGATTATCTTGACAATTTGGAATTTAGAGCATTTCGCCCACACACCAGAAAAGGAGGGAAATGTTGCGGGCAGTACCACAACGGCATACTACCTCACCAATGTAATAGCATTTTATGCTCTCCTGCAAATTTGATTGATGAAATGAGCGATGCGTGATATAATAGGCTCAATCATCTACAACCGAGAGGTATTCGCATGAGAAACAAAAAGCCGCCCTTTGAAATAACAAATCAGATCATCGAC
>CALYAJ010000096.1 GCA_944393485.1 uncultured Clostridia bacterium | reverse complement strand
GGAGCAGAATTTAAGATTACATCTCCAAATGGTGAAACTACCCAAACAACAAATGCAAATGGAGAAATAAATATTGGAACAATTGAAGTAACAGCAACAGGAACAGATACAATTACAATAGAAGAGACAAAAGCTCCAGCAGGATATGAAAAAATAATAACAGATCCAATTCAAGTAGAAGTAACAAAAGTATTTGAAGAAAATACATATAAAATGTCAGATGCAAGAATAGTAAATGAACAAGCAGGAGCAAGTATAAGCTTATCTGGAAACACAATAACAGTAACAGTAGAAAACAGAGGAAAATATTTTGATTTAGCTTTAAGAAAATATATAACACAGGTAAATGGAGAAAATGTTGAAAATACAAGAGTTCCAAATATAGATACAAGTACAATACAAAGTGAATTGACAGCTACATATAAACATAGAAAAGATCCAGTTAAAGTATCAACAGGAGATAAAGTAATATATAATATTACAATATATAATGAAGGTCAAAAAGCTGGAAGAGCAACAAAAATACAAGATCAATTACCAACAGGATTAGTATTTAATAGAGTTGTATCTGGAAATTTTGAATTAGATTCATATAGTGAAACAGATAATCTATTAAAATTAAAAATGATAGATAGTAATACAGATAATCTAGATGCATATAATGGAAACACATTAGATTCAGAAACTATACAAATTGAATGTACTGTAACAGCAGTTCCAACAAATAAAGAACAAATATTAACAAATGTAGCTTGGATTTCTGAAGAATATGATGCAGAATCAGATGTAACAATAACAAACCAAGAAAATGCAGATATAGATTCTGAACCAGAAACACATCCAGATGTAAATAAAGATAATATGGAAGATTACAAAGGAGATAATTCAAATCCAGATGATTTATCAAATTCAGATGAATACTATAAAGGTGAGCAAGATGATGATGACTTTGAAAAATTACAAGTAGTATATTTTGATTTAGCATTAAGAAAATTCATAACAGGAAGAAATGATATAAGTATAACAGGAAGAGAACCATCAGTTGATGTAAGTAACTTAGTAAATGGAACATCTACAACTGCTACATATAATCATCCAAAAACACCTATAGATATGACAATAGGAGATGTAGTAATATATACAATAAGAGTATATAATGAAGGAGTAGTAGATGGATATGCAAATAGAATAACAGATTATTTACCAGAAGAATTAGAATTTTTACCAGATCATGAAATAAATATACAATATGAATGGGAAGTATCAGCAGATGGAAGAACAGTTACAACAGATTATCTATCAAAAGAAAAAGAAACAGAGTCAAGACAAAATTTAATAAAAGCTTTTAATGGAACAACTTTAGATTATAAAGATGTACAAATAGCATGTAAAATAAAAGCAAATGCACAAATTAATAAAAAGTTAACAAACTTAGCAGAAATAACAGAAGATAAAGACTCAGATGGAAATGATGTAGATGATAGAGATTCTACACCAGATAATGTAGAAGTACCATCAGATGAGGATTTACCAAATTATAAAGATGAAGAATCAGACCAAGACTATGTACCAGGACAAGAAGATGATGATGACTTCGAAAAAGTAAGAATAATATATTTTGATTTAGCATTAAGAAAATTTATAACAGCAGTAAATGATACAGAAATAACAAATAGAATACCAGAACTAAGTATTGGAGAAGATGGAAATATAGATTATAACCATACAAAAGATCCAGTAGAAGTAGAAAACGGAAATATAGTAACATATACATTAAGAATTTATAATGAAGGATTAATGGATGGATATGCAAGTTTAATAAAAGATGATGTACCAGATGGATTAGAGTTTTTACCAGATAATGAAATAAACCAAGAATATAGATGGGTATTATCAGAAGATGGAAGAACAATTCAAACAGATTATTTATCAAAAGAACAAGAACAAACAGAAGGTGCAAATTTAATAAAAGCATTTAATCCAGAGTTAGGAATAACAGAAACAAATCCAGATTATAGAGATATAAAAATAGCATTTAGAGTAACAGAACCAAATACATCAGATAGGATATTAGTAAATACAGCAGAAATAGCAGATGATAGAGACAGTGAAAATAATCCAGTAGATGATATTGATTCTACACCGGACAACAACAATGAATGGAATGCAGAAGATGATTTAGACAAAGAATTTGTAAAAGTTAAATATTTTGATTTAGCATTAAAGAAATGGGTAAGTAAAGCAATAGTAACAAATGAAGACGGTTCTCAAACAGTAACGGAAACAGGACATACAGGAGATGAAGATCCAGAAGAACCAGCAAAAGTTGATTTAGGAAGACAAGATATAAATAATGTAACAGTTAAATTTGAATTCCAAATAAAGATAACAAACGAAGGAGAAATTGCAGGATATGCAACAGAGATAACAGATTATATACCAGATGGATTAAGATTCGTAGGGGAAGATAATCCAGAATGGTATGAAAGAGAACCATTAAACGGAAGACCAAGAGTTGCAACAAAACAATTAGCAGATACTTTACTTGAACCAGGAGAGAGTGCAACAATTTCAATTATCTTAACATGGATAAATGGCCAAGATAATATGGGATTAAAAACAAATATAGCAGAAATAAGTCAAGATTATAATGATAGTAATACACCAGATATAGATTCAGATCCAGACAACTTTAAAGAGGGAGAAGATGATATAGACGATGCACCAGTAATGTTAACAGTAGCATTAGGTGGAACAAAAATTTATTTAGGAATAACAGCAATAGCAGTAGTAATACTTGCAGGAGGAGTATTTGCTATCAAGAAATATGTTTTATAGAAATTAGGAGAAGATTCCTAAAAGTCCTCTATAGAAAACAACAATAACAAAAAAAGTGGAAAACTA
>CALYAJ010000095.1 GCA_944393485.1 uncultured Clostridia bacterium | reverse complement strand
AAATGGGGGAGGAGAGTGGTACGCTGTCGGATGAGCTTGATAAACTGATCGAGCTTTTTTATGCCGCGAAATATAATCCTGCGAATGAACAATCTTATAACGTGGCAGTGGGAAATTCGGCGAAGCAGTCCCAGCACTATTACGATTTTGCGCAAGCGATTGTAAGATTTTGGGATCTCTGGGTTGAGAAAATTAAGGAATTATATGGAGAGAAAATTGCGCCTTTGATTTATTTTGTCTTCGATGATGTGGATCTGGCTCCTCAGAAGGTAGATGAATTGCTTTCAATTATTATCAAATATCTTTCCCATCCCAATATTATGGTTATTACCACGGCAGATGAGGAAATGTTTTTAGAGGTGATTGAAAAACGGTTAGACCATGATATCGGAAGGCTTCCCAAAGAATGGAGGGATTATCTGCTTGCCCAGGCCGCAAAGGAGCATGATGAGGAAACAATAAGCAACGAATCTGGGGAGTTAGTCCGAAAGACAGCCAGGAGGTACTTGGGGAAGGTTATGCCTACGTCCACCCGGTATTATCTGAAGCTTTTTAATACAGTGGAAGAGAAACACTTATTTCATCTGGACGACGGGAAGGGCCTTTGGCAGGGCGTATGTGAGCAGATTGATATTCTGCGCGGACATCTGGAAGAAGAAGCCGGGCAGGAGGACTTATGGAAGGAAAATTTTCTCACAGAAAACGGGGTGGCTCGGGATTACTACCTGAATTTTTTTGGAAATACCTCCAGGCAGATTGGGAATACATATATCGGACTTAAAGATTTCATAAAAAGTCTGTGTGAAAGTATCAAAAATCACAAAGCACTGCCAGCTTGTGAGCAGTCGGATGGTCAGATGAGTTATATAGAGGCTGTCTATCATGCTATGTGGCGTTTTCTATATATTTCCATTAATTCAAACCATAATCTGGCGGAGCGGATTGAAGAGGTGGAAGATTTCATCGGCGAGATATTTTGGCTGCAGCACAATGAATGGTTTTTGTACATCAACTATAGTTATCTGGATGACTATTTATGTGGACATCTGGAGAAGTACCCGTCGGCGGAGCTGGTAAAGATGGCGCTTCAGCTTTATTCCTTATTTCATTTTGCGGAAAATGTTTCGCTGATACTGGAAAAGTGTACGCGGCTGGGGATTACAGGCCGTAGAAGGATCCATGGAGTTTCCTATTTGCGGGATTTCTTAAGCGACCAGGTCTTTAACGGAAGATATGTTTTCAGGAAACATATCACTTCAAAAGATTTTTTTGCTCATTATAAAGTAATTCTCAACCGGATGGATCGCCTCATGGAGGACAGAGCGCAGAGAAAGAAACAGAGCAGGGAATACTTTTACGATCTTGTGAATCTGACAGGGGAAATTCCAGAAAACTTTTTGGCGGAAGTTTTTCGGAAAGATAGGGATTGGCTTGGGGAAATATCAGGAATGCTCTCTGCTGTATACGGGAATCTGTATTTGATTGGAAAAGAGGAGCTGGAAAACAGTCTTCCCTTTGAACCTGGAGAGCCGCAGGTACTCTATCAGATCAAAATAAGGGATTTGTTGGAAAGGAATATTTACAGCGCGTTGGATTCTTTTGACTGCTTAAAAGCAGCAGAGGAGGCTCTGAAGCATTTGAATGCTGAGCTGAAAGTGAGAAAACTGGAAGGAATCAGCCTTGAGGAGCTGGCCCAGAAGTATACAGAAGAATATCTGAAAAAATCCAGCGGTGCGAGTGAAGCGGAAAAGC
The DNA here is from genome assembly GCA_944393485.1 of uncultured Clostridia bacterium. GTDB lineage: Bacteria > Bacillota > Clostridia > TANB77 > CAG-508 > Merdicola. Next base: position 3,409 of record CALYAJ010000095.1, on the reverse strand, counting down.
AGGACAGTACAGACGAAATCGTAAAGATTACAGATGTATCTGCCCTATTGGAAAAAATAGAAAGAGATTTACGGCAGGCGAGCCTAAATGATCTGTTCGGTTTATTGGACGAGAAAGCGTCGCAGGATATGAAACGGCGTTTAAGACAGGGGAAAACGCGGACAGAGATTCTTTCTATTTTAAAGATGCTTTACCGTTCCATTGCCGAATGGGATGATACGATTAGCGGCGCGATTGTCCGGAATACAGGAGAGTTATATGATATCGCGTATGGATATAATATGGGAGCGGATATTCAACAGGAATTGGCGGGATTGGCTGATTTTATCTATGGATATATTCCGGAAGGTTTTGAGACGGAATCTTCCTGGTACTTTTCTGAGGATTCCAATTTCTTCTACCGGGAAATGAGACTCTATCTGGAACGTATGCAGCATGCTGTCAGAAATGAATTTCAGCATAATAAGAAGCTAAGAGCAGTCGCCCGAAGACAGATTGAGCGGGTAGAACGGAAGATCGATGGAGCAGTCCGCCTGGAAAAGAAAGAGGAAATGGAGGGATTAATTCGTGTTGCAGCCCAAGTTCAGCTGGCTATGCGTATCCAGCGCCTCTACTTGTTTTGGGTCATTAAGGAGAAATATGAGCAGAATTACGAATATAGCGCAACGGGTCTGCTGCACAAAAAGATGGTTGGAGAAGCAGAGCCGGAGGGTACATATTATTACACACTGTTTTCTCAAATGGCTCAGATGGTGAACAAATCTGCCGGTAAGCTAAACCAGGAGGAGCAAAGCGTCAGGAGATTTATCAGCTATGCCGCTTCACAGGGCAGGAACGATTATATCCGCTCAATTTTACATGAGGTAAATTATGAATCGGGCGAGGATTAATTTGATTTTAGGGGTTCTGTTTTACCCAATCACAGATCCGGGTATTCAGGGCATGGATTATCTATATGAACGATATCTGGCTTATAAAGATCTGATTTCCATCAAGGGAACAGGTGTGAATATTCTGGAAGAAAAGGGAGCAAAAACCAAAAAATACCGGAAAACTGGGGAAGACTTAATTCAATATTTGGCGGATTCCTGCAGAAGCAGGATCCGTTCCTACGATGACCTGCTGATGCTTTGCGAGCTTTACTATCCTCTCCTGGATATGGAACGGTTTATTGAAGAAATACAGAGGGAGATCAAAGAACCGCAGGGAAATTATTCCGCTCCAATGGAAAACACAGCGCCGTTCTACCTGGAACGGATGCGCAGAACTGCCATGTCACTCCTAACCTATAGGGACGGCATATTGGCAATCCGTACATGGAATAACGGGGAAGCGGATCTGTTTGGTTCTCCCCATGTGTTTGATAAGGTGGAGATCTGGAATATGCTCAACAGCTATATCTCACCGGATCTGCTGATGGCCCTTTTTATAGTGGAGTGCGGGCTTGGGGAAGAGGCGCTGTACGGCCAGAAACCGCATATTTCCCTGCCGGACAAGCTTCTGGTCAAAGTGCTGAGAAAGGGAATGGCGGAAAATCATCTCCATTTTAATGCGGGTTTTGACTACGAAGCGGTTTGGTTGAATATGATGAACCTGTGGAGCGTCCTGCGTTTTCGTCTAAGTAAAGACACCTTTGGGACGCAGGATGATCTGGAGGCAGAGGCAGCGCTGGTTCGTCTGCTGATCGCGGTATTTTTTACAGAGAAACCGGAAATGCTGTTCACGCCCTGGGCGGAGGCCTATTACGGCGGCATATTTGCCCCAGTTGTGGCAGAGCTTTATACAGGAACGGCGACTTGTCAGGATTTTATCACGCTTTTCCAGTCGGCGCTTGACCAGCTGGGAGAGGAAACGGTCAGGAGCAGGCCGGATTATCTGCTCTATACGGTTTGGCAGTCGAAATTGGAATTAAAGACGTCCTCTGAATTTATCTTTTTGTACCACAGCTGCAGGTATATGCGGGAGCACCCCTGGGATACCGGCTTTGCCAGGATTTTTCTGCAGTATATACGGATTAAAAATGCGTTTATACGCAGAACGCAGCAGAGCAGCCTGATTCCAGGGCTGAGGCATTTCCAGAAATTTTTTGACCGGGTGAAGAAGGAGGAGATAAGGTCTGGAGGAAGGCAGAGGCTGATGCTGGATGTATTCCGCTCCCAGTCGAAAATCATCGGATTAAAAAAACTGGAAATCCGGATTGCCGCAGATGTAAACCTAGCGCAGCTGTATGAGCTGGGCGATCAGAGATCCATTGAGGAAATCAAGCTCAGGCTATGCAGGCAGCTGTTTGATGTCCTGTATATGTACAGAAGATACATTTTGGAAGATATTCTTGGTGTGCGGGAGACGGAAGCTTTTCTGAATACGGAGGAAAAGCTTCGGGACAGGAGCGGGAACTATATCCGGATGGCAGGTGAGATTCTGGATGTGTGCGGCGAAAAAGTAAAATCTATGGATGTCCCGGTTCTTGGAATCATTTATCATTTTATCAAAGCGGAGAGCGCGGATAATATCTCCGGCTATTACTGCTGGCGGGATATGAGCAGGACGAAACGGAGCTGTTCGAACCATAGGTTCTTTTTGCGGGAGCGGATGGTTTTGCTGGGAATTGCTATTGAGCAGCTTCGCTCGGAAATTCCGAAGCTGAGCGAATATATTGTGGGAGTGGACGCGGCCTCGGATGAGAACGCCATGGAACCATGGATGTTTTCCCCTGCATATCTGACCATGCGTTCCAAAGGGGTGACGCGCCCGGTGGCTGTAGAGCAGGTTATGAGCTATAGGGACTATTATAATATCCAAAATATGGGGTTTACTTACCATGTGGGAGAAGATTACCGCCACATTGTATCAGGCTTGCGGCATATCGACGAGGTTATCGAGCGGTTTTTCTACAAACCGGGAGATCGGCTGGGACATGCCCTGGCGCTGGGACGTGATATTGAAAGCTGGATTCAGGATACAGAAACGGTGGCGCTGCCAGTGCAGGAGCATATGGAGAACCTTCTTTGGATCTGGGGGAAAGGGATAGAAGGCGAGATCGAACTGCCCATCCCGATGGAGCGGCTGGAGGAGAAGATTATACGATGCGCTGAGAAAATTTACCAGAATATTTCCGGCATAACAGTAAGGATGCTCTACCAGGCATATGATAAGAAGTTTTCGTCCCAGCATAAGGAGATTTTGCGCAGCCTTCAGGAAGGGGAAGAGCATCTAAAGCAGAACAGCTGCCGGAAAGCGCTTTCTGACCGGGACAGGCAGGGAATCCATACCTATTGCAAAATGATTGGCTCAGACTGCCTGGGCTATCAAGGGCTTTGGACAAAGGAACGGTTGATCAGCACCATTTACTGCCCGGTATTTGAAGAGAGAGGGCAACAGGTGGAAATGGTTCCGGTCAGTGAAAATG
>CALYAJ010000094.1 GCA_944393485.1 uncultured Clostridia bacterium | reverse complement strand
CCATGGACCTGCCGGAGGAGCACCGGGCCGGCATCCCCTACGGCACCGAGATCCGCTTCGCCTTCCGTCCCGAGCTCATCCACCTCTTCGATCCTCAGACCGAGAAGAACCTTATGTATTGAATAAGCAGCGCCACAGGAAACAAAAGAAGTGCGCCCGCAGTACATCAAGACATCTGTGTACTGCGGGCGGCTTCCTATTTATCACGCTATGCATGAGTGGATGCGCATGCATATCCTTTACGATGCTCCAAGTCACAGCTATTGCTGCTGTTACATTCACATTGTCTACTTCACATACGCATTTACGATATTAGCAATTTCCCTCACATCCTCTTCGTCCAAATAGAGGTGTAGGGGCATGGTAATTAAGTGCTGGGTGATCTCATGGGCCTTGGGACAGGTCCCCTGGGCATAGGTATACATAGAAAATTCCGTGTTGTCACGGTAGTGAACGCCGCCATAAATATCATGCTTTGCCAGTTCAGCCAGCAGACCCTCACGGTCCGGAACGGCCAATTCATAGATGTGGAAGGCACACTCGTCCCGATAGGGGGCACCGATAATGTGGATTTTTTCATTCTCGGTGAACACCTCGTCATAGATTGCACAAAGTTTCCTGCGGTAGGCATTCTCCTCGTCCAGATAAGGGAGCTGCGCCAGGGCGACAGCAGCCATGATAGCATTTCCGTTATACTTGAAGCCCAGATAGTCCACACCATAGTTCCACTTGTAGGTGCCCTTGCTGCTGGTGCGGGAATAGGTATCCTTGTTGATTCCCATCCAGGAGACCATCCGGCACTCTGCGTCGAACTTTTCATCAGCAAAACAGATCATTCCGCTGTCACCAGTAGGAAGATTCTTCACGGCCTGATAGGAATAAACAGTCACATCCACGCCGTCCCACGTCCCAGGGAATACACCGTTGACCCGCGTTCCGGCCATGTGAGCCGCATCCAGGATCAGCTTCAGGTCGTACTTTTTGCAGAGGGCGATGATCTTGTCCAACTGGCCCACGCGCCCGCCATAGCCCACAAAGGCAACCGCTCTGGTTCGTTCATTTATTTTGCGCTCAACATCCTCAGGGTCCAGGCAAAGATACTCGTCCACATCCGCAAAGCAGGGCTTCATCTTCTCATACATGATGGCGTGGTTGGTGGAGACAAAAGTAATGGGGGTAGAGATGATCTCATCCCCGTCCTGCCATCCGCAGTGGCGCTTCAGGATATTGACTGCCAGGTGAAGCCCGGAGGTATTGGAGTTCAGGAAGCAGGCATTTTTGTGGCCGGTATATTCCTTCCACTTCTGCTCGAATTCAGCCGTCTTAAACCCGGAGCCGGTCCACCCCTTCTCCAGGCACTCTCGGATCTGGGCCAGACATTCGTCAATATGAAATTTAGGCTTGAGCACTTGAATAGACATTTACGTTCATTCCCTTCCAGGTAAAAAGCTTTGCAGTTAGGTTTTGGTTACAACATAAACAGAATTAAAATAGCGGAGTATTTTACTAACGCTATCAGTCGCGTCACAACAAACTCAAACGGCATAAAGATTAAATGGAAATCCGAGCTTTTTCTACATAACAGAAAATCCTAAATGAGGTGCGCTAGAAAAGTAGCTTTATTATTGGTCATTCTGGCCCCTTTCCTGGATCAAAATAGAAATTGTATAATCTTTCCCTCCGTCTGTAAAATGTGCAGCGCCCTGCCCGTGGAACATTCTTCCACGGCATATATTCAACAATATTTTGGCTGGATAGGCTTTCTCAAGGTCAATTTTACAAAATGGTTCTAATTGCTTCCCGTAGTGAATGGTTCCCTCTACGTCTAGTTGAGGCGTGGTTTGGGCCGTACCGTTCTTGATAGAGTCAAAATGTTCATAAAACAAATTCAAAATTTCTTCCCGGGACTGCTCATACAGTGTTTCTCCTGTATCTAGCCAAGTAAAAGGGATTTCTTTTTGTGCAATAATTCCACCATGGTCAATATCTTTATCTACATAATGGAGTGTGACCCCAAATGGAGTGTTATCCACCAAACACCAAAAATATGGATGCTTGCCTCGATTATAAGGTAAATACCCAGGATGTGTATTGACAAATCCACGCTGGGTTAAATTAATAATGCTGTCTGAAATAATAAATGGCCACCAAGCAAGTATGCCAAGTTCAATTTTAAGGCTACGAATATGCTCTTTTATATCTGCTCTCTTTAAATCATCGTTTGAATATATTTCGACTTTTGAATTCACATCTCGAATAAGTCGAATCATTTCTTGGTTATATCCACCTCTATCATTGGGGTCATATATAAATACTTCAATTGGCTCCTCCCTTTTGCACAAGAAACTGACTATGCGATAACCGACATAATCGTCCGCCATAACCAACATTTTAATCACTCACTTTCTTTGATTGCATTATATTTTGGCATCTTTTGAAAAGAAAATAAAGCAGTAAAGCCATAATAAACAACAAAAACTGCGAGTATTCGTGCAAATGAAAAATCAAGTGCTTTGGCTGGATTTAAAATAATCTCAGCGCTATAGAGACTTATTCCAGCATCTTCACCTGGGTCTACACGCAGGGAGTAAATAAATTTATTGAGTGCATATGGCTCCGTACCAGCTAAGTTATCTATCACTATCATATTTTCTGTAGAAAACCGTTCTCCTGCCTGCGTCGTATAGAACAGCGTTCCTGTGGTAGCCCCATTGGTTTCTACATGAACCAGGATATCCTTAACATACATATTTACTCCATAAAGGCACAGCATAGGATCTGCATCGCTGGTCAAATCTTTGCCGTAGTTTTGCAATTCCATATCTGCAAGCTGGTAGGAGATATCATGTTGGATAGACTGATTTACTTGATCATAAATTGCGTCAAAGTTGAAGTAGAATATTTCAAGCATCAAAGAAATGACGGAAACAATTAAAAAGCGAATGATTTGCTTTCTCACCTATGACCTCCCGCTACCTACAGTCTGCGTATAGTGCATCCAATCCCGGCAGATGGTGTCCCAATTTATTAAATACCTTGTACAAGAATGTGCGCTTCCGGGAATCTTCAAAGATACCGACTGGGGAACTACTTGTATTATATTCAAATTCAAAAATTATTGTGTAAATGGTACAGCCTGTTTGTATGATAGGTTCAAAAGAAAAATAATTCCACTGAGTTACATCGATTTCTTCTAGCCTCTTTTCGACGACTCGCAAATCATTTCCGTCTTTTCTAATCGTAAGCTTGACTTTTCCGGAAAGCACGCCATAGCATCCAAAACAAATGCCAATTTCACTCCATACGTTTATATCGCAGTGAATCCGATAACTAATGGTTGACATTATGAGTTGAGATAATACAAGAGGGGCGGAGAATCTATCTCGACTCGGTTTTTCGGAAGGCAAATTTTGTGCACTGATAAATTTATTTGTATGATAAAATGCATCTGAATAAAGCCCCTGATATCTCAGCAAAAGTGTTGCATACTGGAAAGGCCTCAATTCGCCAAACATTTGCTTTATGGTGCCGATAGCCTTGGATTTGCTATATTCCTTTTCGCAATATTTGAGAGCGTTTTCCCAGACGCGACGCTGAAGCAAACAATCATTTGCCAATTGAGACAGGCATCTATACCACTTATCAGGTTCGTTTTCCACGCTGAATGCCGCCCCGTTTTTAATAGCGACAGAAAAAATTTGCCCGTTTTTGCTGCTAACCAAAACCGCGCCAATTTGTGTCGCATTTATGAGCATATT
>CALYAJ010000093.1 GCA_944393485.1 uncultured Clostridia bacterium | reverse complement strand
ATCTACAATGGCATGGAGCTTTGTATTCAAACCCTCTCTGGTACAGCCAACTGCTTTATCCTCTGTTTTCCCTACCATTGGCACTTCCGTGTACCTTGATGCAGTTGGAATCTATGCTTAGATTTTCCATATCTGCATTCTCAGACAGTGTGTGAAATAATGTTTTCAGTGTGTCCTCATCCCACCATTTGCCGAATTGGGCATACACTGACTACCAAGGGGGCTATAGCCTTCGGACAACTCCCGCAACTGGGCACCGCTTTGTCCAATCCATAGCATCCCGTTTAGCATTTGTCCGTTTGTCCTTGCGAGGACAGTCTCGCTCCCTGTTTTTCTGACAAAAGAAGAAGTTTGAGTCGTTCTCATTGCTCTAAAGTCATAACATTTAAAATTTTTTAAGAATCTTTTAATTGTTTTCTAATGCTTGAAAAGGGGAAACTAAATGCGAAAAATAAAAATAGAAAATCCGAAAGCTAGCTTATATCCAGTTCCTACCACATTGATTAGTTGCACATACAATAATCAGGAAAACATTATCACTGTTTCTTGGACCGGCATAATGTGTTCCAATCCACCAATAATATATGTTGCTATTAGGCCCGAAAGATATTCATATTCGTTAATTCTTAACAGCAAACGTATCTGCATTAACATACCAAGTATTTATACTCTCAATGAAGTGGATTTTTGCGGCAATACTACAGGTAAATTTGTAAATAAGGAATTATCTTGTAGATTTAATATGATATCTCTAATGGATGATTATCCTAAAGCTATTGAGCTATGCAAACATCATTTATTATGCGATGTGTTTCAAATCATAGAATTAGGCTCTCATACGGCTTTTTTGGCGGAAGTTAAGCATGAATTTATAGATGAAGACTGCTTTATAGGAGATCATCAATTTATGTATGATAAAATTCAACCTATTGCGTATTGCCGTAAAGAGTACTATTGTCTATCAAAAAAAATTGGAATATATGGAAAACAAAAAACGATATACAAAGATAAGAGCGTTTTGAAATAAATGGGGTGTTGATATGCAACTGAGTGATAAGCAAATATATAAAGAAATGGTGTGTGGGGAACTATTGTTTGTAGGACCTAATCCAAAATTTCCGTTTAGAAAAGACCAACAAGTCCAGCCTTCCTCTGTTGATCTGAGATTAGGGCCTAAAATTATGTGGTTTAAAGAAGGTGTTATGGCTTTTGATACAAAAGATATATTAAATGCTAATTCCCTTTATGAGGAAAAAATTTTTAAAGATGGTGAAGCTATTACAATAGCCCCTCATCAAATTATATTTGGTGAAATATATGAGAGAGTCTGCATACCCAACTATTTGAGCGCGAGAATTAGGGGAAGAAATCGGATTTCTAGATTAGGTGTTTCTGTACATTGTACAGGCGATTATATTAACCCTGGGTTTATTGGAGAATTGCCTTTACAAATTGTTAACCACAACAATTTTCCAGTAAAAATTTATCCATACATTGGAATTTGTCAAATGGTTTTATATGAATTATCTGATTCTCCGTTGGTGTCTTATAGAGACAGACTGCCATTAGCATCTAATCCATATTTCAATGGAACGGTTCCAATTTCAAAAAACAATTCTTCGCCTGATAGTAGTGATTATGAAAGTGATATTGTGGCATTGCGCATACATAAAATGGTGGAAGACTATTACAGTTCATTGGAAGAAGCAACAAGAAAAACCTCGGATTGGAAAACACAGAAAACAATCCAAGAGGCAACATCCCAAAATTTGAAATACTTAATGAGGGGGAATATTAATATTATGATGAGAGATCAATATAACGCTATGCAAACAGGAATCCAGGGCCCTAATTCCGGTAAAAATGCTACTCTATATCAAACACTAGGTACTTATAATCCTTCTAATGTTGATATGGAAAAAATAATACAGGAATTAGAAAAAATAAAAAAATACATTCAAGATAATTTTATCGATGATGAACACATTATTTTAAATGGGAATGTTTGTCAAGCCACAAAATTATTTAAAGAAAACAACCAAAGTGGCGCATTTGAGTATTTAAAAAAATCTGGTAAAGCACTACTGGACATTTCAACCAAAATTGGATGTACAGTTTTTGCTGAATATATTAAAAACATTTTGGGGTTATAAATAAAACATCTATTACAAAAACAATGCATTTTAAATGAAAGGCTTATCATGGAAGACAACGTTCATATTATTGCCTTAGAAGGAATAGATGGTGCTGGTAAGTCAACACTAATAGCCTTGCTAAAACAGCGGTATTCTATTTCACTATACCAGAGAACAAAAAAGGGAAAAATAATTGATCGATTAGTTTGTGCAAGGCTATTTCAAATGCACACCAGCTTACAAATTCCCATTTATTTACTTTTAAGTTACAAAAACTATATACTGTTTTTATTCCAAAGAAACAAAAAAAAATTGGTTATAATGGATAGATGTTTTCTTAGCAATATATGTTATTTTTTCCCCAACGCAATCGACAATCAAAGAACATTTAACCTAATAATGAGATTTGAGGTTCCTTTATATCCTAAAAAAATTTTCATACTAGATGTTCAACCTGAAGTAGGGCAAAAACGAGATGAAAACAAGAAAAAACTAAAATGGTTAACTATAACAAGAGATGCGTATAATTCAACAGAAAAATCACCCATTTTAGCAAAGTATAATATTCAAATAATTGAGGACAGTATATCACCTCAAGAAAAGTGTAATATTATATCAAAATATATAGATGAAATCTTGAAATAAATAATTGATTTAGTATTTGCTTGTTGATGACTTCAGATCTCTAGAGCGTATCTGAAAAGTAAAAAATGACGAATCCCGATGGATGTGGTAAAATTATGCTGGGTGATAAAAATGGC
>CALYAJ010000092.1 GCA_944393485.1 uncultured Clostridia bacterium | reverse complement strand
TGTACGCCAACCTGAACGAGGACGGCACCCTCTACTGGGTGGTGGTGGAGCAGGGCGAGGAGTACCCCAAGCCCCTGGCGGGGCAGAGCGGCCCGGTGGATCTGTCCAGCGACACCGCCAAGATGCAGGTAGCCAACGGCATGAACTGCCTAGACAGCGGCAGCGTCCGTATGCGGGCCGGCCAGGACGTGGACTTCCGCGTCACCGGCCTGAACCCTGAGAAGGCCTACGACCTCTACTATGTGGCCCAGGACGAGGCGGGGAACTATTCTGCCACAGTTATCAAGACTACCATCCATACACTGGATCCCAACGCCCCCACCGTGACCCAGGAGTTTACCCGCTATCCCGGTACGGACGCCACCCAGCCCTACCCGGATACCGATATCCGGCTGGTGTTCAGCGAGGCGGTGCAGGACAACGCCACCAACACAGCACTGGAGGAATACTATAACCTGGTGGCTGCCAATCCTAACGACACCACGGCACGGGCCCAGCTGGCGAATATCCTGGGCAGCAGCATTAAGCTCTATCAGGATACCGGAAATGGCCGGCCCGAGGAAGTGGCAGTAGCGGACAGCACAACTACGAAATCCGGGGAAAACGCAGACGAGTGGGTGATTGACTATCGCTATGCCGTGGTTGCCATGGAGGAAGGGAAAACCGTGGTGACCTTCCCCACCACGGACAACCCGGATCTAAGCGCTTTGAACCTGGCCAGCGGCGCTACCTACTATTTTGAAATTCAGGCCAATAGCATCGCGGACACCTCTGACGCAAAGAACGTCATGGGGCGGACGCAGCTGGATAGGTTCACTACCGTGTTCGCCATCGTCAACCTAAGTAACCCCAATGAGGCATCTTTGGAAGGGACGGTGTTAGACGGAACCACGGAAGATCCAGAGGATACGGTAGATTTTGACGGAACTGACGAGGATAGCCGGCTAATTGATGTAAGCTGGCTGATGATACCCAACGGCACCGAGAATGTTCCCGAAAATGTGAACTGGGATATGATTATCTGGTCGGATACCACGGTTCGCTTCGATTTGTACAGCCGGGAGCTGGGAGGCAGTGAACAGTGGTCGATGATTGGCAAGGATATCCTGATCACGGTTCCCCCTACAGCTAACGAGGTAGGCGTCAGCTTGACGAGGATCCTTCGCCCGGGCAATAACCCGCAGTTTGACCGGTTAAATACTTTGTTGGAAGATGTGGAATATGAGTACGCGATTCACTTTACCCAGGTGGAGAACTTGGATAGCCGGGACACTTGGAGCCAGTTAATCAACATTGGCGTCACAGTGTTGGCGGGTAATATCAGTGAATTGAACAGTCTGGCCTTTGGTGCATTGACCGATGCCTCACTGGAAGATGCGCTGGATCAGGGACTGATGAACATCGGAATCCCCGATGATTTCAATCTGCGCCGCCAGTTCAGCGACCAGCGGCCGCCTGTCTTTACCGATCAGCACCCCTATTTTGAAGTGGGCGATTCCATGGTGAATATGTTCTTCTCCCTGGATCGTCCGGGCACGGTCTACTATGTCATTGCGCCAAAAGGAACTTATCCTGCAACGGACGGAACGAACAATTTTGCGAGCGGCGACGCTGACGCGCCGACGATAGGAGAAGGGGGATTTGATCCGGAGAACGCATACAGCTCCCTGCCGGAAAGAGGTGAGTATGTCGATGATGAGTTTGAATACTCATATGTACTTACAAATCCGTCTCCTTTACAGATAATCAATGCGAACTTCAATAATTCCCGTATCAAGTACGGCTCTGTTTCTGCTGATCAGGCGGAGAGCGAGCTGTTGGTGGAGGATTTGGAGGTGACGCAGGACTACATTGCCTATTTTGTGATTCAGGGAATATCCTCCCAAGTCTATTCGGATCAGGTGTATGCTTACCGCTTTACGACCTCGGATGTGGAGCCGGCATATATCCAGATGCGTGCTGTCAACCCAGAAGTAGAGTTTACCACTTCGCAGGATGCAAACTTGTATTTCGTACTGTATGCGGCTAATCGTCTGCCATCATTCTTAACAGATGAACTAATGGATGGCGATAATTTGGCGGAGGAATATCGAGATCCCACAGCTTCCCTGCCTGCTGACCTAAAGACGATGAATCTGTTGACTGCAATTCAGACCACATACGATAATACGACTGGAGAATCGTATTTTGACCACTTTGCTGACAAAACAATCAAAGACCGTGTTTATCTTGCCATTACTAGCCAGAGTAGTAGTGAGGCATTGGGGCCTGACAACCTTTCGACAGAACAAGGAGAGCCAGAATTACATGATTTTACTTCTGCGATGAATCCAGAGAGCGCAACATCCTATATTTGCCTTGCAACAGCGCAGAACATATTGGGTGGTGAGTGGACATTTAAGTCAGTCAATGGGGTGCGGATTCCTGATGAAGATGCACCACAATTAGTCGATGTTCGGACAACGCCGCTTACGGTGTCACCTGGTGCGAATGGAATTGATTGGGTTTCCGGTACAGTAATACTGCAATTTAGCGAGAACATCTATCATTTGGCTCAAGCAGGTGACCCGACAACTCTGCGCCCGATTGTACAAGATAATATAGACACACGAAGAATGGTGGGTTTTTTGAATCTGGTTACACAGAGCAATTCTGGTCTGGAATATAATGGAACCAGCAGGAATGAAACAAACTCCATATCTTTGACTTTTGCTGCCCCTATAAATGCGAGCTTTAGCTTTTGTCAGACAGGTTTTTTAGCTGATAATTCGGCTAACAGTCGGCTGAATACGATGTATATTTTAACCCTTGAAAAAGATACTCTTGGCGTAATAAACAATAGCTATGCATGGACATGGGAGCAGGTTACGATTCCAACATCTTAATGTAGAAGATATCAACAAAAGGGGCGGGCATCCCTGTCCGCCCCTTGCCCTATTCAAAGGAGGGAGACAACATGAAACGGCGTGTGCTGGCCGCGTTTCTGACTCTGGCTCTGCTGGTGTCCCTTGTCCCCGCCGCGTTCGCGGCGGAGGGGAAATACACCTTGACGATTTTGCCGCCCACCCTGGAGATGAAGGGGGGAGACGTGAAGGAAATCCAGGTGACACTGACCGGCCCTGATGTGCTGGAGGGTGAGCTTCCGGCCGGGATTCGGCTGGATCATACAGAAGCAAACAACAACGGGATTGTGGAGGTTCGCCAGGACACGGAAAATCTGTTCCTGTTCCATATTGAAGCCGTTGGCACGGCGGAGACAACGGAGATAGAAGTAGTAACAGTTACCATCCAGGCGTGGAAGGACAATAATGTGATTGCTTCCGCCACATGCAGCGTCACCGTCATCCCTACCGATCCTCCCGGCCTGAACCTCACCCCCGCAGGCACCCAGGAGATTGATGCGGGCGGGACGATCCAGTATTCGGCCACGGTTTCCCCGCCGGATGAGACAGCCGTCATCGCATGGAACAGCTCCGATACCAGTGTGGCCACTGTAGATACCAACGGATTGGTCACTGGTATCGCGCCGGGTGAGACCACCATCACCGCCTCGTCGGGCAGTCTGGTCGCAAGCGGCACAGTTGTGGTGCGGGGCATCATCCTCCCGGAAACTTACACCGCCCGGGAGCGGGAGAACGTCAATCTGCCGATAAAAGCCTATGGCGAGGCTGTGGAGCTGGCGGTTGACCGGAACAATGTGCAGTGGTCGAGCAGCAACGATGCCGTGGTGCGGGTGGTCAGCGGCTATCTCTACCCGGTGGCGGCGGGCACAGCCACGGTGACCGCCACCGTCAGCGCGGGCGGGCGCTCCTATACCGATACCTGTGAGATTACCGTGGAGCGCAGCACCGCCGACGTGATCACCGCCTCTGTAGGCGCGTCGGAGCCGCTGGCCTTCTCCGGCCTGCGTTCCCGGCTCCAGTCCCAGTGCTTCAGCGTGCTGGGCGCGTCCCTAAGTTATGTCAGCGGCCTGTCGGTGCCCACCGACCAGGGCACCCTTTACTACGGCTACCGCTCCGAGGGGGACACCGGACTGGGCATCGGCACCGGCGAACGCTACTATGTCTCTCCCGGCCTGAGCCAGAACGGGCTGGACGACGTGTACTTTGTGCCCAAGCCCGATTTCAGCGGCGCCGCCGAGATCCCC
>CALYAJ010000091.1 GCA_944393485.1 uncultured Clostridia bacterium | reverse complement strand
ATCGGCAATCAAATATACGGGGTTTTGCAGAATTCCCCGGATCGCAAACCGGGTGAAGCTTCGCCCGGTTTTTGTTTTGCTCTGGCGGTGGAGCAGCTCGCTTTCTGTTTGGGTGAGAGAGTCCGTCTGAAGATACAGGTCATAAATGCTGTGGATCAGGTGGGCTTCTTCGGGGATCAGCTTAAGTCGGCAGGTCCGTCTGCTTTTTCCATTTACAGTGGTGCTGCTGACAGCCTCGGAGGTATAACCGGTAGGTGTTGTGCCGCCCAGCCAGCGTCCGGTTTTGGCCAGCTCGTGCATGTTGTCGCGGATGCGTTCCGCGATGGTTTCACGCTCCAGCTGACTGAATACGGACGCGATGTACATCATGGCCCGCCCCATGGGACTGGATGTATCAAAGCTTTCCCGTATGGAGATGAAGTCGATCTCCAGTCTGCCCAACTCCTCGATGAGGGCGGAAAAGTCTCTGATACTGCGGCTGATCCGATCCAAGCGATAGACAACCACAGCTTTAAACTGATGTTCCCGGGCAGCCTTCATCATGCGCTGAAAGCCTGGACGGTTTAAATTTCCCCCGGAAAACCCTTCATCCTCAAAAATGATGCTGTTATTGGCAGATTCGCTGCCAAAAGCCGTGCGAATATACGCACGACACAGCTCTACCTGATTTCCGATGCTTTCCCCTTTTCCGGTAAAGCGGGATTTGCGGGAATAGATGGCGATGACATCGTTGTTTTTTGGCATGGCAACCGCTCCTCTCTTGTGCTGTTACCATTGTATGGCTCCGTTTTTTCTGTGATACGTTCCTGTATTCGGGAAAAGCAGAAAGGGAGAGGGTCAGGTATACCAGCGGGATCTCTGCCATAGGGATAGAAACAGATAAATGGGTTGGAGGTGAAGGGTGATGCGAACGAGTGCGCCGGTTGCGGTGAAGGTGTATTTTCCCGAGACAGAGGGGGGAAGACATGAATTAGCCGGGCGTGTTGCGGAGGTTCATGCCGAATTTGTGATCCATACCATTGACAAACTGACTTGTCCTGTAAAACAGAAGAAGGAGCTGCTGCAAGCGATTGTGCGTGAGAGCAAAAAGATGGACAGACAGCAAAAAACATAGAGGATCTCCGGTGAGAGCTTTAAATGTTCTGAATGGCGAAAAGAAAACAGCAGGGTTGGTCAACGCAAACAGTTGACCAGCCCTGCTGTTTTTTCTTTCACATCTTTATAGGTGTTTTCCGATTGACTGGAGCCGTTCCAGGATCACCGTGTCTGCCGGACAAAAATTATACTGCGGGATCTCATCCACCGTAATCCAGCGGAGATCGCAGTGTTCCAGCTTTTGTGGAACGCCCTCGCGGATCCCAGCGTGAAACAGGGTGAGGTGGACGGTCAGATCGGGATATTCATGCGTGACGTCCATAAAGACCTCGCCTACATCCACCGTAACCGCCAATTCTTCCCGACATTCCCGCACAAGAGCCTGCTGCTTTGTTTCGCCGGGTTCCACTTTCCCGCCGACAAATTCCCACAGAAGCCCCCTGGCTTTATGAGCTGGGCGTTGGCAGATCATAAATTTGTTTTTGTCCCAAATCAAAGCGGCCACGACTTCCGTCATCTTTTTTATCTCCTTTTCGTGAAAATTCCGGTTACATCTGGCCTTTCCAAACGCGCGCCAGAATATCTTTGAGGACCAGCAGTGCGTCGGTCTCGTTGTAACCGTAATCGACCCGCAGCTGAGTCAGCATTTCCCGCAGGGTAGGGGCGGAATCGTCGATGCGGACTTTTTCGTGATAGGAAGCCAGTACAGGGTATTTTTTGCTCCAGACTTTATTCCAGTCGATTCGTGCCTGCGCTTCTTCGCTGACGCTGTCAATCATTTGCTGAGCCTGCTGTTCATCAAAGTTATATTCAATAAGTTCGTCCAGCGTCATGTGATACAGCATGGCAAGACCTTTGGATTGACGAATATCCGGCAGCGTTTCGTCGGTTTCCCACTTGGAGATCGTCTGGCGGCTGACCCCCAGCTTTTCCGCCACATTTTCCTGAGAAAGGCCGCTCTTTTTTCGGGCATGAAATAAACTGCTTCCCAAACTCATGATGGTTTCCTCCTGATAAGCTGTTCTGCTTGTCAGTATAACAGCTTATCGAACGAAAATCCACCAATCGGCAACGCCACTTTCGCCCGCTTTATTAACGTTTTGGTTTATCCTTTCAGAACAGAGCCATCCTGAAAAGCGTTTGCCACTTTTTCACCGAGCCTGCGGTAAACATTATGGATGGGATCAAAGGTGATAGGGCAAAGCTTGTCCGGATCGATTTTTCCATCAGTACCAAGCACCGACTCATCCGCACTGACATTTACGATTTCACCCACCAGACGGCAGGTTTCCGGATCATAACTTATCAGGCGGCATTCTACCGTCATGGGAAGCTCGTCAATCAAAGGAGCGTCCACAAATTCGGAACGGGTAACATGCCAGCCTGCTTTTTCCACCTTATTCGCCACGGTGTTTCCAGATTCTATGCCCACATAATCACAGGCTACAGCCTGATCAGCGGTAGCCATGCTGACGGTAAAAGCCTTCCGGGACAGAATGTTGGCGGTGGTTTTGTGATTGGCGCTGATGCATAAGGTCAGTTCATTGGCTTCACTGATTCCGCCCCATGCAGCGTTCATGGCGTCGGGAATGTTGTTTTCCCCATAGGTGGCGAGAATAAAGACCGGCTGCGGATAAGTCCAGGGCTTGGCTCCAAAGTTTTTACGCATAAAAATCTCCTGCTTTCTTTTTTATTTTGTGATTCATTCGTTCGAAAAGAGAGGACGGCGTGTTTCTCAAGGAATTTTGTCTGTGAGATGCTGGAATCTATGTCTCAGTGTTGCTTCGCTGAAGCCGTATGGATCCTCCGCCGATATACTTTTTCCCTCGAAAATGGGTAGACATTTTTTTCTTTTCGTTTTATTGTAAAGAAAAGAAAGAAAAAATGCAAGCAGTTTTGACTTGCTGTGACAGAATGGGAAGGAGCGAAGAAAATGAGTGCGATTGTCCAATATCCTAATTTTTCCGAATTGGAAGCTTTGAGACTGGAGGTGTGCGAATATGCACGGCTCAAATGTGAGCAGGGATCGTCCCAAGCGGCAAAGGAGAGAATACAGGAATTGATAGGGGATATCC
>CALYAJ010000090.1 GCA_944393485.1 uncultured Clostridia bacterium | reverse complement strand
CGCCTTTCAGGTGGTGAGCAAGTAATTCCCCTTCTAGGGGATGAGCAAACCACCCGTTCACGGGTGGTTATGATTAAAATAAGGAGGTTAACTGTGAAATTTAAATTAAAAACAGTTGTTAGTTTATTCATTTTAATTATGATATTATTTATGTCTTCAAATGTATTTGCAGAAACAGGAAGATTTGTTGATATTCCTGTACCACCAAATAGTGCGGGATATACAGATTATACAGAGGAAGAAGCAGCAGAACGAGAAGCAGAATATGAGGAAAATAAAGAAAATGAATTAACAGCAGAAGATTATGTTGGAAAATCTGGAGATTATTATTTAAAGTCATTGAATGTAGAAGGATATGATTTAGAACCAGAATTTATTAGAGAAAATGATACTTATACAATATATGTAAAAGATAATACTATAAATACATTTAATGTTACTGCAGAAGCAGATGATGAAAATGCTAAAATAGATGGAATAGGAACAGTTACTGTATCATCAAAAGAAAGATTTATAAATATAACAGTAACTGCGGAAAATGGTAATATAAAAGTATATACTATTAATGTAGACGATGAAGCAAATAGAAAAAAAGATTATAATATTTTAACAATTATTATAATAGTAATAATAGTTTTAATAATTCTATTTATTATTAGTAGAATATTCAAAAATAAGAAAAAATCTAAACCGACACAAAGACATTAATAAATATTAAAATATTATTTTAAAAGGCAGAAAAGTTTTTCTGCTTTTTTCTTGTAAAAAAAAAGTAATAATGGTATATTTAAGAAGAAAAAACTGTGGAGGGTATATTATGGAAAATATAAAAATATTTGCATGTAGTAAATATGCAGAACCTTTTACACAAGAAATATGTGAACATCTAAAATTACCTATGGGTAAAATTAATAGAATGAAATTTAAAAATGATAATAATTTTGTTCAAATTTTAGAAACGGTAAGGGAGCAAGATGTATATTTAATTCAAAGTAATGTACCGCCAGTAAATGAAAGAATAATGGAATTACTAATAACTATTGATGCTATGAAAAGAGCATCTGCAAAAAGAATAAATGTAGTACTTCCATATTATATATATTCAAGATCAGATAAAAAAGATCAACCTAGAATTCCGATTACAGCTAAATTAATAGCAGAAATTATAGAAGCTGCGGGAGCAACAAGAGTAATTACATGTGATTTGCATAATCCTGCAATACAAGCATATTTTAATAATATAAATTGTGACAGACTTTCAGCTGAACATTTATTAGAAGACTATTTTATTAATAAAAATATAAAAGATATGGTAATTGTAGCTACAGATGCAGGTAGCTCCAAAAAAGCATATAAATATTCTGAATTTTTTAATTGTCCGATAGCAATGGTCGATAAAAGAAGAGAAGGAAATGATGATAGAGCTATAGGAACAACAATTATTGGAGATGTAAAAGATAAAAATGCTATAATTTTTGATGATGAAATAGATACAGCAGGTTCCATAATAGAAACAGTAAATGTATTAGAAAAATTTGGAGTAAAAGCTATTTATGCAGCATGTACACATGCAGTATTATCAGGTCCTGCAATCGAAAGAATACAAAAATCAGCTATAAAAGAATTAGTTATAACAAATACAATACCACTTACAGAAGAAAAACAAATTGATAAGATAAAAGTTGTCTCTATAGCACCATTATTTGCAGAGACAATAAGAAGATTAAATGAAAAAAAGCCATTAGGAGAATTGTTTGAAAGGTAGTATTAAAAATTATTCTTAAATAAAAAGGGAAGCATATGAAATAATATTTTTGGTTTCATTTAATAAAGAAATTCTAGATGAAACATTTTTAGAAATTGATGGAATATAAAAGTGAAAGTGAAGAAACTAGATGTAAAAAAAAATACAAGTGGAGAAATAAATGTAAATTATACAGGTACTAGTTTTACTAGATTCAATATTATCATTAATAGGATTTATAATATATATTTAATTATTACATATAAAGTATGCAAACAAAAAGAGGAGAGTCAAAATGAAAAAATTATCAGTAATAGTTCCAATGTATTATGAAGAAGAGGTAGCAGAAGAATGTTATAAAAGGCTAAAAAAGGTTTTAGAAGGATTATCAGAAAAATATGAATATGAAATTATATTTATTAATGATGGTAGTAAAGATAAAACATTAAATATATTGGAGAATATAGCTAAAGAAAATAAAAATGTAAAAATAATATCCTTTTCAAGAAATTTTGGACATCAATGTGCAGTAACTGCAGGACTAAAATATATAACTGGTGATGCTATTGTAATAATAGATGCAGATTTACAAGATCCACCAGAATTAATACCAGAAATGGTAAAATTATGGGAAGATGGAAATGATGTAATTTATGGTAAAAGAAAATCTAGAGCAGGAGAATCAAAATTTAAGTTATTAACAGCATCAATGTTTTATAAAACTTTAAATGCACTATCTGATGTCGAAATTCCAAAGGATACAGGTGATTTTAGACTAGTAGACAGGAAAGTTGTAGAAGTAATTAATTCACTACCAGAACATAATAAATTTTTAAG
>CALYAJ010000089.1 GCA_944393485.1 uncultured Clostridia bacterium | reverse complement strand
ATGAAACCAATATATACTTTTCAAAAAAGATTAGAAGAAGCTTTAAGAATTAAAAACATGAAATCTGTAGAGTTACATGAAAAAACAGGTATAAGTGAAAGTTTGTTAAGTAAATATCTGTCGGGAAGTGCTGTCGCTAGACAAAAAAAATTAACTTTGCTTGCCGATGCTTTAAATGTTAATGAGGTTTGGTTAATGGGATATGATGTTCCAATGAATAGAGAATTAAATCCTACGCCTTTATCAGAACTAAATCAAACAGAAATCCCCGTATTGGGAAAAGTAAAAGCAGGATATGATTATCTGGCAAATGAGAACATAATTGGACATATATTTCTAGATTTTAGACCTTCTGACCCAGAAAATTATTATGCTTTACAAGTAACAGGAAATAGTATGGAACCATTACTCTCCGATGGCGATATAGCAATAGTTCATAAGCAGAATGATTTTGACAGTGGTAATACTTGTATTGTTTTAATAAATGGAGATGAAGCTACAGTAAAAAAAGTAGTTAGGATGGATGATGGAATAGATTTAATTGCGATGAATCCTTATTACCCGATAAGGCATTTTGATAAAAATGAAATGGATGAAATTCCTGTTAAAATAATTGGAAAAGTAATAGAAGCAAGAAAAAGAAGAATTTTTGAATAAAGGAGGCGAATATAGATGAATTTACATGATTACTGCAAATGTAAAAGTCCTTCTGGTGTGCATACCGAAACAAGTGATTGGTATCAATATGATGTTTGTAATGATTGCGGAAAAATATTGGAAGATGGAATTAGACAAATAGATGACAATGGAGATTATTGTTAAAAATAAAAAAAGAGAAATATGTAGCTGTTTGGCGACACGACATATTTCTCCACATATAAACACTATTGAAAGTGATTACAGTATTATTATACACAATAAAGCCTTCATTTTCAATAGTTAAATTTGAAAAATGGAGGCATTTTTATTATGCAAAATAATACAAATAATACTATGAATGATTTTAGAGAAAAAGTTGAAGAAGTTGCTTTGTATATTCGTGTTAGTACAGAAGAACAAGCGCTTAATGGCGATAGCTTAAGAACTCAAAGAGAAGAACTAACTAAATATGCATTAAAAAATGGATTTCATATATTCGGTATTTATGAAGATGACGGTTTTTCTGCAACAAATTTGAAAAGACCTGCTTTGCAAAGATTACTAAACGATGTCAAACAAAATAAAATTAATAGAATACTTATTACCAAACTTGATAGACTTTCTCGTGGTGTAAGAAACTATTATAAAATTCTAGATGCATTAGATGAACATGGAGTATTTTGGCAAACTGTATTTGAAAAATATGATAGCTCTACAGCAAATGGTAGATTACATATTAACATTATGTTGTCTGTTGCTGAAAATGAATCCGCTCAGACCTCCGAAAGAATTAGAAGCGTTTTTAAAACTAAAGTAGAAAGTAAAGAAATTATAAGTGGTAAGATTCCTGTAGGTTTAAAAAAAGAAAATAAAAAAGTAGTTATTGATGATAGCACGAAACAAGTTGTATTAGATGCATTTAATTTTCACGCAGAAACTACTAGTGTATATAAAACTTTCCGCAAATTAGATTTAAAATATCCTGAATTAAAACTAAATTATATGAGAACATATCGAATATTGACAAATAAACTTTATATTGGTATTAAGCCTACACGATATGGAGAAATAAAAGATTATTGTCCTGCTATTATTGATAAAGATAAGTTTTTTACTACGCAAAATCTCATGAATAAAAATCAAAGAAAGCCAACATGTGAAAACTCTGGTGGCTATATTTTTCAAAAATTATTAAAGTGTGCAGAATGTGGATATTATCTCGGAGGAAAATTCTATTCTAAAAATAATGATACATCAAAATATTATTATGTATGCAAACATCATGCTACTACTTTTCGATGTTCTTGTTCTAAAAATTTTAATGAGAAAAAAATAGAAGAAAAGCTATTACAAGAGTTTAACGAACAATTAAAAAAATATATATCTTCTTATGAATACAAACCAATAGAACCAATTAAGGCAGATTATTCGAAAGAAATATCTGTCCTAGAAAATAAATTAGTAAAATTAAAAGATTTATATGTACGCGACCTTATAAGAATAGAGGATTATGAAAAGGATTATAAAGATTATATCGCCCAATTAGATATACTATATCAAAAAAAGCAAAAAAAAGAAGATAACACATCTCCCTCTTCTAATATAGACACTTTAAAGGCATTTTTAAACAGTGATTTTCCTTTAATATATAATAACTTGTCTAGAGAAGAAAAACGAAGAATATGGCTATCTGTGATTGATTACATCATTATTGACAAGGATTATAACATGAAGATATTTTTTATTTAACTATTTTGGTACTTTTTTCTATTGACAGATGTTAATAAAAAAAAGTACTATTGCATTCATATATGAATAGAGGCAGATAGACTAAATATCTATCTACCTCTACATAGGATGTGTTATTCTCTCTATTGTTATTATATAATATTTTTACTTTTTCGTCAATTTATTTAATTTTAACGAATCCACATTTCTTTACTTTATTATTAGTTCCATCAAGGCTGTACATTGCTAAATAAATCCCATCGAAAATTTCTTTACAAGCAAAATCTTCATTAGGTCCTAC
>CALYAJ010000088.1 GCA_944393485.1 uncultured Clostridia bacterium | reverse complement strand
GCAATTTTATCAGCTTTATTAGCAATAATAATAAATGGAATTTTACTACTTATAATGTAGTTATACATTAATTTATCATTTTCTGTTGGTTTGTGTCTAATATCAACTAAAAATATAATTAAAGCAATTTGTTTTCTTTTATGCAAATATTCTTCTATAAAATTCCCAACTATAACTTGTTCTTTTTTTGACATTTTACTATATCCATATCCAGGTAAATCAACAAAATAAAATTTAGAGTCTATATTATAAAAATTAATTTGTCTAGTTTTACCAGGTTCACTACTTGTTTTTGCAAGTTTTTTTCTATTAATTAAAGTATTTATAAATGAAGATTTTCCAACATTTGATTTTCCAACCAATACTACTTCTGGTAAATTATTAGAAGGATATTGTTTAGGACCAACTGCAGAAATTTCAAATTTTGGTTCTTTTACAATCATAATAATTCTCCTTGTTTTTTATATTGCTATATTTTAGCATAAAATTCAATATTTTACAATCTTTTAAATTTCGAAATTAATTAGATTGTAAAAGTTATGTTGCAATATAATAAAAAAGACATAGCTAAAAATATTATGTAATATTCATAAAAATTTGTAAATAGCACAAAAATTGGATATCGAACCTTAAAGAGACAATTATAGAACATAGGAAAGAAACTATTAACAATAATCCAGCTGAATTTACAATAAAATATGAATGTGAAATAAATTAAACTAGTTAATAATGGTTTTCTAATTTTAAAGAAATACTTTAGTATATTAAAAAATTATTTGAGAATGCAACATTTTAATAAAATAAAAAGTTCATTTTGCTAAATGAACTTTTTATTTTGTATTATTTAATTTAGACTTTTAATGATTAGAAATTCATGCATATAGCTTTATTTTTTGACTTCAATTTTTTCTAATCCACCCATATATGGTCTTAATACTTCTGGAACAATTACACTTCCGTCAGGTTGATAGTTATTTTCCATAATTGCAATTAACATACGAGGTGGAGCAACAACAGTATTATTTAAAGTATGTGCAAAATAATTTCCTTTTTCACCTTTTATTCTAATACCTAATCTACGAGATTGTGCATCTGTTAAATTAGAACAACTTCCAACTTCAAAATATTTCTTTTGTCTTGGACTCCAAGCTTCTACATCACAAGATTTAGCTTTTAAGTCTGCTAAGTCACCACTACAGCATTCCAATGTTCTTACAGGAATATTCATACTTCTAAAGAATTCTACTGTATATGACCACATTTTGTTATACCAATCCCAAGAATCTTCAGGTTCACAAACTACAATCATTTCTTGCTTTTCAAATTGGTGAATTCTATATACACCACGTTCTTCTAATCCATGAGCACCTTTTTCTTTTCTAAAACAAGGAGAATAAGATGTCATAGTATATGGCATATCTTCTTTCTTTAGAATTTGGCCTTTAAATTTTCCAATCATAGAATGCTCACTTGTACCAATTAAGTATAAATCTTCACCTTCAATTTTATACATCATTGCATCCATTTCTTCAAAACTCATAACACCTGTTACTACATCTGATCTAATCATATAAGGTGGGATACAATAAGTAAATCCTTTATTAATCATAAAATCTCTTGCATATGTTAAAACTGCTGAATGTAATCTTGCTACATCTCCCATAAGATAATAGAAACCTTGTCCTGCAACACGTCTTGCACTATCTAAATCTAATCCACCTAAAGCTTCTAAAATTTCACCATGGAATGGAATATCATAATCAGGAACAACAGGTTCTCCAAATTTTTCAATTTCAACATTTTCACTATCATCTTTTCCTATAGGAACAGATTCGTGCATAATATTTGGTATTTTCATCATTCTTGTTTTAATTTCTTCTGCATATTTATTTTCTAATGCTTCATTTTCTTCTAGTTTTTTGTTAATTTCTTGAACTTCGGCTTTAATTTTTTCGGCTTCTTCTTTTTGACCATTTTTCATCAAGTTTCCTATTTCATTACTTAATGTTTTTCTTTTGTTTCTTAATTCATCACCAGCAAGTTGAGCCGCTCTAGATTTTTTATCAAAATCTATAACTTCATCAACTAAAACTAATTTTTCATCTTGAAATTTCTTCTTAATATTTTCTTTTACAATGTCAGGATTTTCCCTTAAAAACTTAATATCTATCATATCAATTCCCCTAACTATTTTTTTGTATAATCTAAAGTTAAATCTTGAGCTACTTCAAATCTGTGTTTTTGTCCAGTAATATTGTCTGGTCTTTCTGGAATTTCTTCTAAAAACATTTTTTCTGGTCTAACCCAAATATAATTTCCATCTTCTCTTGGATATAAAGGTTTATATACTACCATTCTTTCTTTAGTTTCCGAATCACAAGCTACATTTTCTACAAAATAATAATTTCCTTTAAAATGACGATAAACTTTTCCAATTTCTACATGTTCCATAAAAATACCTCCATTATACAAAATATATTCTAATAAATTGGGCTAAAACAAGCACAATTTAATTTAGACAAACAAAAATCGTCCTTATATAAAAATATAAGGACGAATATAATCCGCGGTGCCACCTTAAGTTATTATAAAAATAATACACTCAATTAGTAGGATAACCGCCTAACTTACGGTTTAGTTTTCACTAAAAACATCTAAGAGGAGATTCACATATAAAATTTATTTACTTACACCAACCGTAAACTCTCTAGAAAAATTTAAGTATGTTACTA
>CALYAJ010000087.1 GCA_944393485.1 uncultured Clostridia bacterium | reverse complement strand
TTTGGAATAATCATTAATTCTTTATTGTCTGTATATTTACTGTTTTCTGTCATATTTTTATATGCATCTTTGCTCATGTAACATGAATGTGCTTTTTCTCCATGAATTATTAATACTGCATTTCTTATTTCATTAGTATATTGTAAAATAGGCATATTCATAAATGACATTGTTCCAGTTACATTCCATCCATCATTTGAATTTAAAGATCTTTTATGATATCCACGTTTTGTTTTGTAGTAATCATAATAATCTTTTACAAAAAATGGTGCATCTTCTGGTAGTGGATCTACAACTCCACCTGCTCTTTTATATATTCCTGTTTTGTAATCCTCTATTCTTTGTGTGTTATATGTTACACGAAGATTATGTCTTTCTTCTTCGCTATCATTTGCATCAAAATATCCTTTTGCTCCAACTCTTGACATATCATACATTGTAGATGAAACAGTAGCTTTTATTCTTGTATCTAATGCAGCTGTATTTAATGCTAGACCTCCCCAGCCACAAATTCCTATAATTCCAATTCTTTCTGGATCAACATTTTCTTGTACAGATAAAAAGTCAACAGCAGCTTGAAAATCTTCTGTATTAATATCTGGTGATGCAACATATCTTGGTGTTCCTGTACTTTCTCCTGTATATGAAGGATCAAATGCAATCGTCAAAAATCCTCTTTCTGCCATTTCTTGTGCATATAATCCAGATGCTTGCTCTTTTACTGCTCCAAAAGGTCCACATACAGCTATAGCTGGTAATTTTTCTGTAGCATCTTTTGGTTCATATAAATCTGCTACTAGTGTTATTCCATAACGATTATGAAATGTTACCTTTCTATGATTTACTTTCTCACTTTTTGGAAATGTTTTATCCCATTCTTGAACTAAATTTAATTTTTCTTCCATAAATATACCTTCTTTCTTCTAATTAATCTATACTATTTTATCCTCTTTGCTGGTACTCCTCCTACAACTGAGCTCTCAGGAACATCTTTTGTAACTACTGCTCCTGCTGCAATTATAGCTCCATCTCCTATGCTAACTCCAGGAAGAATAGTTGCATTCGCACCTATCCAAACATTCTTACCAATATGAATTGGTTCTGGAATAAGATCTGTACGATTATTAACATCAGAACTATGATTTAATGTAGCCAAAACAACATTGTGACCTATAAGAGAACCATCCCCTATTGTAATTCCTCCTTGATCTTGAAATTTACAACCACTATTTATAAATACATTTTTCCCAATTGATAAATTTTTACCGCAATCAGTATAAAATGGTGGAAATAGCGAAAATGTTTCATCTACTGTTTTACCTGTAAGTTCTGTCATAATTCCTCTAATTTCTTCTGGTGTATGATATGTACTATTTAATTCTGAAGTTAATTTCATTGCATCTTGTGAAAGTGAACACATTTTAACATGTGCTGGTGAGTTAGCTTTTACAGTTTCACCACTATTCATTTTGTCTAAAAATTCTTGTACTTCCATATTACCTCCTATATTTAAACATTTTTCCTAATTATTACTTTTCCGTTAATTTCCATTATAGAATCTTCATTTATTATTTCGCCAACAGAGTCAACTGTAATTGTGCCTGATTTTGGATTTTTAATTGATAGTACATTTCCTTTAATATCTGCATCAACATCTGAATATTCAAATGCTAAATCTGTATCTTCCATTGTACAATTAATTAGTTTTAAATTTTTGCAGTAACAAAGTGGTTGTGTTCCAATAATTTTACAATTTATAAGTGTTAAACCATCTGAAAACCATGCAAGATATTCTCCTTTTACAATTGAATCTCTAACAGTTACATTTTTACTGTGCCAAAAAGCATCCTTTGTATCTAGCTTGCAATTTTCTATTTCTAAATTCTCCATATATTGGAATGAATATTTTCCTTGAAATTCTACATTTTTTAATTTAACATTTTTGCTATCCAAAAATATATATTCTGATGTAATTTTTGTGTTTTCCATAGTTACATTATTACATTTCCAACCAAATTCTGGAGAAACAATATTTGAATTCTTAATTACTGTATTATTACATTCTCTTAATAATTTTATTCCTTCTAAGTCACAATTATCAATTAGTCCATTATCAGCATACCATATTGGAGCTCTTGTTTTATCATCAAAAGTAGAATGTATTAATTCATATGTTTTAGCATGCCATAAAGGATATCTTAAAGAAAATTTACTATCAATAACTCTTACATTTCTTGTTTCTTTTAGTACTGATTCACCGTCTTGTGGACCTGCAAAAGTACAATTTCTAACTTCTGTATCTTTTAAATTATATAATGCCCTTTCTTCATCAAATGTTTGATTTTCTATTGTATTTTTAATTTCCATTTTATCGCTTCCCTTCATGTAAATTATTATTTTTATTCTGCTAGCTCAAATGTAATATTTACGCTTCCACTTCCAAGCTCAGCAACAAATTCATCCACATTATCTACTTTTCCTAAGTTTGTATAACTATATGAATTTCTAAAATCATCATAAAATACCACTAAACAATTATTTCCATATAATTTAATATCACCTGCATTTATCATTCTTGGAATACTGCTATTTGTAGTTAGACTTGAATTTAAATAATTATATTTTTCATTTGAATGTAAATCACTCATATTTAATGTCATAGGGAAATTTTGAATTAATTCTTGCACAGTTTGATTATTTTCTAAAGTTGCAGTAAATGTTTTATTATTTACTATTAAATTTATCTTTATTTCTTCATTATTCATAGTGTTTATCTCCTCATTCATAATATTTGTATTTTCTGTAATATTCTCTACACTTTCATTATTAAATTCTCTTGGAGTTGTATCATAATTTGTATTTATAATTGTATTTTGTAAACTCACAGTATTACCAACCTCACTTTCTGTTTTATTTTGGTAAATTAAGCAGCCAATAATCACTAAAATTATTAAAATAACAATAAGTATTATTTTTTTCATAATTACCTCCTTTCTTATAAGAAATTAATTTTCTTTTTTTAGACCTACTATTAAATAATCTAAAATATCTATCTCTTTTTGGTTTTTATGTATTGTTTTTAATAAAGATTCTCTATGTTTTCTAAGTAACTCATATATTTTCTCGAATTTGTCTTGTTCTAATAAAGAAAGGAATTCGTCTATTAGCTTTTTATTACAGCCTGCGTCATGTAGACTTTCAATTAAACTTTCTTTTTTATTTGCATCACAAATCAATCTCATCACCTTCTGAATATATTATAATTGTACATATTCAAAATAGCCAATACTTATTTTGAATAGTTTATCATAGTCAAAAGGCATGGTAATATGATATAATATTATCGATGAAATTATAGTTCAATATTTTTAGGAGGATATTTATGGAACTTAGAGTATTAAGATATTTTTTAGAAGTTGCAAGAGAAGAAAATATTACTGCTGCAGCTGAAAGTTTGCATATAACTCAGCCAACTCTTTCTAAACAACTTATGGATTTAGAAGATGAACTTGGCAAAAAATTATTTATCAGAGGTAAACGAAGAATTACTTTAACAGAAGATGGCATGCTTCTTAGGAAAAGAGCTAGTGAAATAATTGAATTAGTTGAAAAAACTGAAACAGAATTGCAAAAAAATGATGAACTTGTAGTTGGTGATGTTTATATTGGTGCTGCTGAAACAGATGGAATAAAATTAATTGCTAA
>CALYAJ010000086.1 GCA_944393485.1 uncultured Clostridia bacterium | reverse complement strand
AATCAAAATATCAGAAAAATTTAATTAATTTTTTTAAAAGTCACAAAGAATATAAAATTATCCATTCTCATATGAATCAGGTTTCAGGTTTAATCTTAGAAGCTGCTTATTATGCTAATGTACCAATTAGAATAGCTCATTCTCACACAATGGGAAATAAGAATAATGTAGTAGCTAAAATTTATAAAAGGTATTTACAAGGAAAAATAGATAAATATGCTACACAACTAATAGCATGTTCTGACGAAACCGCAAAATGGATGTTTAAGAAAAGAGCTGAAGAGGCTCTAATTATAAATAATGGTATAGATGTTGCAAAATTCGAATTTTCAAATGGAAAAAGAGAAATGATGAGAAAAAAATTAAACATATCTAATGATACAATTTTAATAGGAAATGTAGGGCGATTTAGTAAAGTAAAAAATCATAAATTTATGATTGAACTGTTTAAAAATTTTAAAATACAACATAAAGCAAAATTAATACTTTTAGGAGAGGGAGAATTAAAAGAGCAAATTATCAATTTGGCAAAACATGAAAATGTTTTAGATGATGTTATTTTTAAAGTGGAAAAAAAGGATATTGATTACTTTTATAATGCAATGGATATATATATTTGTCCATCATTATATGAAGGTATTCCATTAACACTTATAGAAGCCCAAACTAATGGGATTCCAATTATAGCATCTAATACTATTGATAAAAGAGTAAAAATTGCAGATAACTTTATTTTTGAAAATCTATCATCTCCTTTAAAATCATGGCAAGACAATATGCAAAAATTGTTATTGATTGGCAGAAAGAATAATATTAACGACGTAAAAAATGCTGGATATGATATAAAAGGACAAACTAAGATTTTAGAAAATTTTTATAGTACAATTTCTAATAACACATAGAGGAGTAATTTATGTTATCGTACGTATTAAACATAATAATAGTATTACTAACTTATTTTATATGCAATGCTTTACCAATAAAAAAAGAAAATAAAAACAAGTTCTTTTTAATTATTGCTTTTATAGAATTGTTTTTAATACTATCTTTAAGAGAACCAATATCTGATATGATAAGATATTGTCAATATTATTCAATTATAGGAGAAATGTCATGGAATGAGTTAATAAATTTTGATTGGGAAATAGGATATACTGTTTTAAATAAGATATTATACATGATTAATCAAGATGAAAGATTTTTTATAGTTGTAACATCTGCACTTACTTTAATTGGACCATATGTTTTTATAAAGAAATATTCTAACAACTATTTAATGTCTTTAATAATGTTTATAGCAATGAACTTCTTTAGCAACAATTATTATATATTAAGACAAATGTTAGCTTTGTCCATATTACTAATTAGTGTATCTTATATAAAAAATAGAAAATTTATTAAATTTACAATTTGTGTATTAGTTGCTACGCTGTTCCATAAATCATCTATTTTATTTTTAGTAGGATATTTCTTATTTAATATTAAAATAACTAATAAATATTTAAATTATTTAATTATTATTTTTATTGCGTTAGTTCCACTAAGAAATATTATAGTTAGATACATTAGCGGTTTTATATATCAAGAATATTCTGGTATTCAAACTAGTAGTGGTTATACGCTTTTAATTATTATGTTGATGGTATATGGAATTATGTATATAGCACATTTAACGAAAAAAACTAATAATAAAGATACAATTTTTTATAATCAGTTTATAATGGCAATAGTTTTACAAATTTTTGCTACTTCACAAAGCGTAATATCTAGGTTAGTTGTTGATTATTATGTTGCTATAATAATATTTTTACCAAATATTATTGAGAAAATAGAAATAAAGCAAAGATTGTTAGTAAAGTTATTAGCTTATTTAGTTTTATTTCTAATAGCCTTGTTTGGCTATAGTAATATACCAAATTATATAATAGGTATATAAAATTTAAATAAGAGGAGATTAACTATGAACATTGTTTTTTGTTTAGGAAGTATGGGAAAGGGTGGAGCAGAGAGAGTAATTGCTAATTTATCTAATTATTTGGCAGATAAAGATAATCTAGTTTCTATTATAACAACAGTTTCTGGTACTAGTGTTTATACTTTGAACAAGAAAATAAAACATTATTCATTGGAAAATAATTTAAAGAAAAATAATGTAATATTAAAAAATATTATTAGAATAAAAAAATTAAAAAGTATTTTAAAAAAAATTTCACCAGATATCATCATATCATTTCTACCGGAGCCATCATATAGAGTATTATTATTAAAAAAATCAATTAAAGTACCTGTTATTGTTTCTGTTAGAAATGACCCAAAAGTTGAATATAATTCAAAATTAAGTAAGATATGTATGAATTATACTTATCCAAAAGCTGATGGTTTTGTATTCCAAACAGAAGAAGCAAAAAAGTATTTTAATGAAAGAATTCAAAAGAAATCTGTAATTATTCCAAATCCAATCTCAGATGAGTTTGTTGATGAAAATTTTGAATATAATCCAGAATCAAACAAAATTGTTAATATTGGGCGATTAAATAAACAAAAAAATCAGGAATTATTAATTAAAGCATTTAAAGAAATTAGCATAAAATATCCACAGTATAAACTATATATATATGGTGAAGGAGATTTAAGAATACATTTAGAACAAGTAATTAAAGACTTATGTTTAGAACAAAAAGTTTTCTTGCCAGGTGAAACTTCTGATGTAAAAGAGAAGTTAAAACAATCTAAAATATTTGTTTTAACTTCTGATTATGAGGGAATGCCAAATACTTTAATGGAAGCTATGGCAACAGGCCTACCTTGTATATCAACTAATTGCCCATGTGGAGGTCCAAAATTTTTAATTAGTAATGGTGAGAACGGAATCTTAATACCAACTAATAATAAGGCTGCATTAGTAAAATCACTGGAAGATTTAATAAATAATAAGGAAAAATGCATTAAATTAGCTAAAAATGCGAAAAAGATTTGTAACACTTTGAATCCGCAAAAAATTAATAGTACATGGGAAGAATATATAAAAAAAATTGTTAATAATTATAATATATAGTATAATCATAACAAAAAGTATAAATTATGAATTTTAAAATATTAAAAAAATAAATTAGTACAATGAAATGAGAAACAAGAAGAGGAGAAAATAATGAGAAAAGTTTTTATAATTATTCTTATTATATTATTGCTTTTGGGTATATTGTTAATTTCAAAAAATAAGCAAATAATTAGTTATAATATAAGATACTTACTTTATGGAAATCCAGTAGATGAGGAAGGACTAATTAATAATGATTTTTTTGATTTAAATTCAAATAATTCCATAGAAGTAGCCCAAGGATTTAATGAATTAATAGAATATGCATGTAAGAATAATATATCATACTTAAAACTGAACAAAGGAGAATATATAATTGGAGATACAATTTTTTTAAAATCTAATATTTGCTTAGATTTAAATGGGTCAACTATTAGATATGATAAAAATAGTAAAACTTCCTATTCATTAATCAGAATTAATAATGAAAATAATATTGAAATTATTAATGGGAAACTTGAAGGTGACCAAGATGTTCATGATTATAATTCTATTGAATCAACTCATGAATGGGGAATGGGAATTAGAATTCATGCAGGTAAAAATGTTAATATTTGTAACTTGGACATTTCTAATATGACTGGTGATGGAATATATATATCACAATTTAATTCGTCAGAGACTATATTGAACAATTCTGAAAATATAACAATTAATAATTGTGTGATACATAACAATCGTAGACAAGGTATAAGTATAATTTCAGGAGAAAATATTGAAATCGTTAACAATGAAATACATAGTATTAAAGGAACAAATCCTCA
>CALYAJ010000085.1 GCA_944393485.1 uncultured Clostridia bacterium | reverse complement strand
AATTTGGCTGGTATTTGTTTGTAATAGTAGATTATTTCTTGAACATTTTCTGTATACTTACCACTTGCATTTGTTGGGATTTTTTCTGTCACAACTTCATATCCTTCAATATCTTTTGGTTCTGTTGTGTAATTATCTCCTATTTTTCCTGTTAATGTTTCATCTTCTGCTAATTTTTCTGTTGTTCCATCTTTGTAGTGGTGCACTATTATTGATGATGCTTTTTCATTTACTATTTCTATAGATTTATTTTCTCCGTCTACTGTAAATGGTATTTCTTCTTCATTTAACAGATAGCCTTCTGGTGCTTCTATTTCTTTTATTATATAATTACCATCTGGAATTGATACTTTTGCTTCCCCATCTTTATTTGTTGTTACAGTTTGTTTATAATCTTTTTTCTTTACTTTTATAAAATTTATTGCAACTTCATCTTTTCCTAAGGTATTCCTATACGCTAACATCAGTACATATGTTTTTTCTCCACTAACTGTTACTGAATAGTTTTTTAATGTGCTTTGTCCCATTATCATAGCTACATATTGCATTGACTCTTCGTCATTTGAATCTGCGATTGCTACCTGTACGATATCGCTTTGCCCCATATTGGCTTTAATATTTAATGTAATCTCATATTCATCTTGCGCTTCACTTAAATCTATCATCAAATAACTTATTGCTGTTGATCCAACTACATTTAAATTGCCTGGAATATATTTATTTCCGACTTTTTCGAAATCATATCCCGTTCCTGCTGAAATAATATCACCTACTGCATTTTCTGCTATTGATGGATCGTCAACTGTTACTTTTTCAAGTTCAAATTTAGCACCTGATAATTTTTCTCCATCAGTATTTACTTTATTTATTGTAAACATATCCTCTTCTTTTGCAAATGTTACTTCTATAATTTTATTTTCTGTCATATCTATAAATTTATCTAATTTTACTATTCCGTCTTCATCTGATATATATTCTATACGTTCTCCATTTATCGTAATATTACTTATTCTATATCCTTCATCAGGTGTTATAACTATATCTTTTACGCTATCTTCATGTATTGTAACTTCTTCATATGGATCTTGACTTTGCCCACTAATTGTTCCGCCTTCTCCATTTACTAGCGTCCATATATTATATTGTTTCTTATAGTTATCTACACTTATTTCTTGTATATCTGGAATTGATGGTAATACTATTTTTTCGTATATTTTACTCATTCCTGAAACATAAAATTCGTTATTTATACATTTAATTATGTCTCCACTAATTGGAATGCTAATTCCTATTGCTTTTTCTACCTTACCTTCATTATTAAGCCAAAGTACTATTCCTCTAGAATTTGTTATTAATATTTCTTGACCATTTACAGTTTTTTCTGCAGGTATATTTAAAATATTTTGTTCTAACCTTCCTATAGCCACATATCCATTCTTATATGGAACAGCGGAAAAATATATACCTTCAATTCCAATTAAATTAAATGTCCATTCCACTTTATAATCTTCAGTATATTTAATAATAAAACCGGTACTTAAAATATTACCCTTTGCATTTATTTTTATTTCTTCATTCTTTACTGTATCCTCTGCAGAAATAATAAATCCATCTTCAGTCTCCCCTATTAATAGATTTTCATTTCCTATATATGAATTAACAAGTTCTCTAGAACTTCCTCCTATACTGTTTGCAGTTATTATTTTCCCATCTTTATTAAATTTTATTATAGCTATATCCTCTGACCCATTACTTGATAAATTTATTTCACTGTTATTTACTGTGTCTTCTGCTGGAAAATTTATATTATAATAGAACGGATATAAAACATAAATGTTTGATTCATCATCAAAACTAATATTTTGTCCTGCTAATTTATAACTCCATACATAATTCATGTTTTCGCCGAAATAAATTATGTAATCATAACCGTTTAATACTAATTCTTCTCCCGAAATAGTATTTTCTCCACTTATCTTAGTATTACCGCTAATTCCATCTACACTTACAACTAAATTATTATTCTCATCTACATTAAATGCATACCCCGATTCTGTATTTAATCCATTATCTATAATTATATTTTTTAAATAATTTCCATCGCCATCAAATTTTAATATAATAACATTCCATCTATTATTACTCAAATTTGTATTTATTTCTATTTCACTAGAATTGTTTTTATCTGTAATTTTTAACAAGTGCGCATCAGTAGTTATTGATATATATATTTTTTCTTCATCACTATAAACCACTCTTGGACTTTGTAAATATCTACCGTCTCCACTAATTTCTTTTTGCCATATGATTGTTTCGTCAGTATTTATTCTTGAAAAATTAACAATTCGTTTGTATCCTTCGCTTGATATAACTTGACTTTCAGCGGCATATATAATTTCGTTATTATTAGTTGAATCAAAACTTGTCGCCTCAGTATTTAGTGGCTCTCCCACCCACTCTTTAGTAGCCTGCAATGTAGCATCAATACCAAAATAATATGTTCTATCTTCTATTTCCTCTGGTAATTCATAATCTTCTAAAGCTTGTACTTCAACTACTTTATATAATCCTTGAGGTAAATTTAATGAAATCTCTCCATTTTCATCAGTTGTTATCACTTGATATGTTTTTCCATTTATTTCTTCTTGCTCTCCAACTAAATCTCCTCTTACATCATATGCTTCATATTCATTATATTCTTCATCTATTTTATATATAGCAAATTTTGTATTAGGTAATGACTCTTGAGTATCTCCATCTTTTTTATAAAGTTTAAATATTGGTGCATTTTTAAAGTTTACTTTTAAAGTTCCATTTTCTACTGTATATTCAAAACTATTTTCTGTTAAAAATTCTAATGTTAAATTTCCATCTACCCTTTTGCATCTAAATTTATATGTATTTGTATCTGTTATATATCCTTCTGGTGCTACTACCTCTGTTAGTTCATATTCTCCAAGAATATTTTTGCCTTCAACATATTGATATAGACCTTCTACTTCTATTAATCCTTCTTCGTTTGTTGTATAATATTCTTCTTCACTATCTAGTGATTTTAACTTAAATTGTGCATTTGCAAGTGGTTCTTCTGTGTCTTTATCTGTTTTTAGTATTTCAAAATTATATGTTGGTATTTTTTCATTTTGTAATTTTATTTGGAAACTTGGTAAGTTTTCATTCGTTCTTCCACTTGTTAATTCTAAAACATTTAATGTATCTTCTGTTACTCGTAAATTATAATTTTCTCCAGCTTGTTCTATTACAAATTTCAATTCTCCATCAGGTACATAATATCCTTCTGCTCTTACTTCTTTTATTGTATATTCTTCATTTGGATATAATCCTGAAATTGTAGCTATTCCTTTGCTGTTTGTTATCATCACTCTATTAGTATAGCCTTTACCTGTTATTTCAAATCTTATATTTTCTAATATTTGTCCTTCTGTATCTTGTTTTAAAATATTTAATGTACTTAATGGCTCATCTTCTACTGTAACAGATATTGTTTGATTATTTACTGTAAAATCTGTTTTAGTTTCTCCTTCTAGTTTTTCTACTTGAATATTTCCACTTTCGTTCACTGTTGTTTTAAATTTAATTTTATTTTCGTTTAATGCATATCCTTCTGGACTTCTTATTTCTTCTATCTCATATGTTCTTTCTACATATAGATCCTTTATTGTTAATTTTCCTTGTGCATTTGTTCTTGCTATTTTACTACTATTTGTTCCTTCTTCTGTTACTTTATATGTTGCTCCTTCTACCAAGAAGTCATTTCCTTTTTGATTTTTTACTATTTCTAAATCAAATTTCTTGGCAATCATAAATCCTAATTTACTTGTCTCTGTTTGATCTTTTAATTTTCCTTCATTTGTTTCTAGATAGAAATATACTGCATGTGTTGAATATGTTACATCATTATAATTTACTTCTTCTGGTATATTTACTTCATATGTACAAATATACTCTTCTCCTTTTGCAATGGTGTAATCTCCTAAATCTATTGCATATGTTCTAATTTTAGAAAAATCTGTTACTTCTTCTGCTGTTTTCCAATTGTTACTTGCATCGTTTATATCGTTATTTACTATTTCATTTTCAGAATAATATACTGTTGCTATTTCTTTTAATTTTTCAGGTAATTCTATTGGGCCCGT
>CALYAJ010000084.1 GCA_944393485.1 uncultured Clostridia bacterium | reverse complement strand
TTGAAATTTTTAAATTTTTAGTATATCATAATTAAAACTTGTGAAGAATATTATAATAAAAAGATTTTCACAAGGAGGGTTATATTGCAAAAAAAGGAGGTGGAGAAAACAATTATGTCAAGAGTTACAAATAGGATAAATAATATGAATATACCACCATATATGATAAGAGAAATAGGGTTAAAAGACAATTGGCTAAAAAGTATTTCTCCAAAAAAGAAAAGAATGGTAGTGAAGACAGCATTGAGAATTAAAGAATCATTAAGAAAGTTGTCAAGGAATTAATGAAAATAGAATATCTTACAATTGAATTTGTGTTTTATATACATATGGTGGCTATAGATGAAGCATTTTGTGAATATGATGGACATGTAAAGTATTCACAAGAAATGAGAGGAGTTAAAGATGTAGATTTGTTTAAATCTGCTGTTTTATTACCTCAACAAACTTTTGGAGGAGAAGACTTGTATCCAACGATACTTGATAAGGCATCATGTTACTTAAGGTCATTAGCTATGGACCATCCATTTTATGATG
This sequence comes from uncultured Clostridia bacterium, assembly GCA_944393485.1. Lineage (GTDB taxonomy): Bacteria > Bacillota > Clostridia > TANB77 > CAG-508 > Merdicola. The sequence goes on along the minus strand of CALYAJ010000084.1, from coordinate 3,699 downwards.
GTAATAAAAGAACAGCATTATTAGCAACAGTTATTTTTCTAGAGATGAACGGATATAAGATTACTTGTGATAATGATACTTTATATCATTTAACAAAAGAAATTGTTGAAAATAAGTATAGTGTACAAAAAATCGCAAATATGTTAAAAACTTATGTAAGAATCTCAAAGATGAGCAAATTTAAAGAAGTATTTAAAAGATTTAATAAATTTTTAAAAGAAAAAGGTAATTAGAACAAATCTAGTTGCCTTTTCTTAATTTTATAGTATTTTTATATATTTTCTAATCATTTTAAACTTTTATGCTGTTAAATTCTATATTTTATGTTATATTTATTATAACTATATTGGTGTAAAAAATTAGAGAAGATTGTGGGAGAAAATGTATGGAAGAGTGGAAACTTGAAAGATATGCAGATAAAGCATATGTTCATTCAATTAATAATGAGGAAGAATTGAACCATTCAAATAAATGTGGATGTTTTTATTGTTTAAATATATATAATCCTAAAGAAATAAAAGAATGGATTGAAGAAAAAGCAGGTATGAAGACAGCTTTATGTCCTTTTTGTGATATAGATGCTGTTATTGCTGAATCTAGTGATTATGAATTATGTGAAGAATTATTGGAATATATGTATAATATTTGGTTTTAAGTAAATACATCCAAAAGCAGAAATATTATAGTTGAGGAGTTTTTATTATGAAAAATAAAATAAGCTATAAGAAAATAAGAGAAATATTATTTTTTATTATTGCACTTTTATATAATTTTTTAATAGGATTTACTAGTTTTTTAATTTTTTTAGCAACATCTTGGTTAATGTTCAATCATAAATAATTTATTGAATTAGCAATAATTTTAGTATTTTTAGTTTTAATAATTCCTCTTAATATTTTATTTAAGAAAAAATCAAAAATAAATATAGTAATATATATTATTTTAAACATTTTATCATATATATTTGGATTTTTAATGTATGTGATTATAGTATAAAATTTTATTAGTATAAAAATAGTTCTTTTTACTATTTGGTAAACTTACTTTAAAGGTGATAACAATGATGTTGACGTTAGAATAAGCAATACGAAAAAGAATTTTAAATTTAGCAAAAGAGAGAAATTTAACAATTAATAAGATATCTTCTTTATCAGGACTACCACATACTACATTGTTGTCATTTATGAATAATGAAACTCATAACCCAAGAATTTCTACTTTATTACATATATGTGAAGCTTTTGGCATATCCTTGAAAGAATTTTTTGATGATAAATTATTCAAAGATGTAAGGGATGAATAACAAGTTCTAACACACTAGAACTTCACGGAAGTTCTGTGTGATTAAGGACAACTTTGTTTTCCTTAATAAACCTTTTATTGCACGATTGTATATTATATTTATTAAAATTAATTTAATAAATACCATAAAATAATTAATAATTATTTTATTTAATATCCTAATCGTGTTATAAAAATATTCGCTTTATTGCTCATATTTTTATAAATAGATTTTGCTAAATGCAAAATCTATTATCTAGCATTGGCTGAAGTAGTATTTTATTTCTATTCATTTTTTCTATTTTTTATTAATTTATTTTCATTTCTAATTTTCAAACAACTAACTCAACAAGCATACTTCAAAGTCTTAGTATAAGATAATGTAGTCAGGACAGCCCAGCTAAACATGAAAACGATAACGAAACTTATCGTTTTTTTTGTTCTTTGGAATAGAGTACAAAGTAAGAGAAAAATGCGTCCGAAGGATGCACAGGCGAGGTAAGTAAAACTACTTTTATGATATTAATAAATAATTAAAATACTTATATACAAAATATTGTAAAAAAAAGTAATTTAGTATACTATTTATATAGTATAAAAAAGAGCTGGAAATATTAATGAAATAATGCAAAAAATAGGGAAAAACGTGAACAGCTAAATGAAAATCAAAATCAGACACTTGAATAATTAAAAAAAATATACTTCTGATAATATATTTAAAAAAATTAAGAATAAAAATAAGAGGGGATTTTTATGAGTAATGAAAACAAATCAAGTAAAAATATAATTAAAATAATAGTAATAATAGTTATTTTAATAATTGTAGGTGTAGGAATATACTATTTTAAAAATTTATATGATGAACTTTCTGATAATAAAGTTGTAAAATATGAAGATATAGGGAATAATATGATTTTCTTTAAATGTCCTGCTTGTAATAAAACTAACTATATAAGTTTAAATAAAATGTTAGGACCAGATAAAATTTATGATACTGATGAATATACATATTTGTATTATTGCCTAGAATGTAGAAAAGCGCTAATTTTTAGACCTGAATCTATGACTGTTGCAACACAAGAATTTGATAAAGAGATTCACAATTTAAATGATGAAGAAGAAATAGATACAGCACAATCAGAACCATCATACAACACAGAAAATCAAGAAACAAATGAAAATAATTATACAACAGGGAAAAAAGAAATTGAACCAGGTTTAACAGGAATTGAACAAGCAGTAAAAGATGGACAAATAGGAGAGGATTATATTTCTGAAGGAGTATCAGAAGAAACACTACATTTTGCATGGTCTGATGGAAATTTATCATTTTATTATGATAATTGGGAAGATTGTTTACAAGATGCAGAAGATTTAGGAATATTAAGAGAGGCAACGCAGGAAGAACTAGATGCACTTAATAGCGGAATATAAAAATAAACGAGATATGAATTATGATCATATCTCATTTATTTTTTATAAATACTAATATTTTTTTTATTAGGAATATATTCAATTATATCTGAAACTTGACAATTTAGTATACTACAAAAAATATTTATGTATTCTTTATTTAATAAAGTAACTTTTCCAGAACAATAGTTACAAATAGTATCATATCTAATTCCAGTAATTTTACTTAATTTATATTTAGTAATACCATTTATATGTAGTGCATCTGCAAGTTTAAATTTTATAAATCCATTTACTTTTATTAATTATTATCATTCTCAAATTTACTCATTTTTATCCCTCAGGAATATTAGCAGAAATATAATTATTTGACAACTATATGTGTTTTTATATGCTATTTTAAATAATTGTGTCCAAATTTTTGATCAGAAGAGATTATATTAAATTTTCTATATAATTGATATAATATAACTGCGAACCAATTAATTTAAGTGCCATAATATGAAAAAAATTTAATTTTTTTGTAACAAAATGATAATAAAATATACTAAATAAGTGAAAGGAGGAAAAGTTATGCAGGATATAGATGAAATATATAAAAAATATGGTGAAATAGTATATAAATACATATTCTGCTTAACTGGAAATGAAGATACAGCTGAAGAAATTACTCAAGAAACTTTTTTAGTAGCTATTAAAGATATAAAAAAATTTAGAGGTGACTGCAAAGTTTCAACTTGGTTATGCCAAATTAGTAAATATATATGGTATAAAAAATTAAAAAAAGATAAGCTAAGAAAAGAGATACCATTAGATATATCACAAAATTCTTTGGGCATTGAAAACTCAATAGAAGAAAATTTTTGTAACAAAGAACAAAAGATACAATTATTTAAAAAATTGCAGAAATTAGATGAAGATACTAAGAATGTGATGTATTTAAGAATATTTGGTAATTTCGAATATAGTGAAATAGCTGAAATCATGAATAAAACATCAAATTGG
>CALYAJ010000083.1 GCA_944393485.1 uncultured Clostridia bacterium | reverse complement strand
GTAAAGCAGATATGTTAATAAAAGGAGAAGACTCTAATAATATTAGACATGGTAATACATTATCTGGAGATTTATTTCCTGGAGAAACATTTGATTATATAATTATGAATCCGCCTTTTGGAATTGAATGGAAAAATGAAAAAAATGCTGTATTAAAAGAAGCGGAAAAAGGTAGTGACGGAAGATTTCCTGCTGGAACTCCAGCAATATCAGATAGTCAGTTATTGTTTTTGCAAAATGCTGTTTCTAAGATGAAACCAGAAGGATCAAAAGTCGCAATAATTCATAATGGTTCAGCATTATTTAAAGGTGATGCAGGTTCAGGAGAATCTGAAATTAGAAGGTATGTTATTGAAAATGACTTACTTGATTGTATTATTCAATTACCTAATGATATGTTTTATAATACAGGTATTGCTACTTATATTTGGATTTTATCAAATAAAAAGCCGGGACATAGGACTGGAAAAGTTCAATTAATTAATGCATCAGAATTTTATGATAAAATGAGAAAGAATTTAGGTAGTAAAAAAAATAAATTATCTAAAGAACACATAGATAATATAACTAAAATATATGGGGATTTTGTTGAAAATGAATATTCTAAAATTTTCAAAAATGAATATTTTGGATATAGAAAAGTAACAGTATTACAACCTGAGTTAAATGAAGATGGTACACCTAAAAAAAATAAAAAAAGAGAATATATTCCAAATAAAAACTTAACTGATACAGAAAATATACCTTTACAAGAAACAATTGAAGATTACATGAATAGAGAAGTAATACCATTTGCAAAATATGCATATATTGATGAATCAAAAACAAAAATAGGATATGAAATCTCATTTACTAAATATTTTTACAAGTATCAAGAACCGCGTAAAACTGAAGAAATTATGAAAGAAATATTAGAACTTGATAGAAAACTGGATGGAGTTTTAAAGGAGTTACAAGAAGATGAGTAGAGTATTAGTAGATAGTGGTATTGATTGGATCGGAAAAATTCCTAATAATTGGAATTTACTTCCTTTAAGAAGCGTTGTTGAAAATATAAATGAAAAAAATAATCCTATAAAGTTTACTAATATACTTTCATTAACAAATAAACTTGGTGTTGTACCATACGAAAAAAAAGGAAATCAAGGAAATATTAGTAAAGAAGATATTACACAATATAAAATAGCGTATAAAGATACGGTTGTTTTAAATAGCATGAATTTAAAAATAGGATCTGTTGGTTATTCAAATTATGATGGATGTGTAAGTCCCGTTTATTATGTATTAAAAAGTAATAATAAATCAAATATGCGTTTTATAAATTATGTTTTTCAAAGTAATTTTCAAAAATATTTAGGAAAATTTGGTAAAGGAATATTAGAGATAAGAGAAAAAATTTCTATGTATGATGTGTTACATTCTTATATACCGCTTCCAAATATACAAGAACAAAAACGAATAGCAGATTATCTTGATGAAAATTGTTTGAAAATAGATGAAATAATAAAAGATAACAACAAACAAATTGAATTATTAAATGAGTATAAAAAAGTCAAAACAAACGAAGTTGTGTCATTTGGATTTAAAGCCAGTAGAAGATTAGAAAAAAACAATAATTTATTTTTCCCGTATATTCCGCAAGGATGGGAATTTAAGAAAATTAAATATATAGTTAATTCTATTTCTAAAGGTAATGGAATTACAAAAGATGACATAGCAGAAGATGGGGATATACAATGTGTAAGATATGGAGAAATATATACCAAGTATGATAACTATTTCTATAATACTTTTTCTAAAACTAATATTAATAAAATCTCTTCTCCTAAATATATAAAAAAAGGAGACATTATCTGTACTTGTACTGGTGAATTACCAGAAGAAATTGGGAAAAATGTTTTGTATTTAGGAAAAGAACCTTGTTTAGTTGGTGGTGATATCATAGTGATTAATCATAATCAGAATGCAAAATATCTAAATTATTTAATAAACTGTTTTTCTTCTCAAACACAAAAAAGTATGGGGAAAACGAAGTTAAAAGTTGTCCATATATCTGGTGGTGAAATTGGAAATATATGTGTACCTTTACCACCAATTGAAGAACAGAAGGAAATTGCAGATTTCTTAGATAAATTATATATGAGCGTAGATAAAGTTATAGAATATCGCAAACAGATAATAGAAAAATTAGAAGAATATAAAAATTCACTGATATATGAATGTGTGACTGGTAAAAGAGAGGTGTAGTATGGAAACACAAGAAAAGAACTTTGAAGGATCAATAGAGAAATATTTAGTTACAAAAGGTGGATATCATATTAGTAATGGTTTAGGATATGATAGATTAAAAGGTTATAATCCTAAAGTATTAATTGATTTTATTGCATCTACTCAAAATAAAAAATGGATGAGATTAGTATCAATCCATGGTGAATATACTAAAGAATATTTCTTGAAAAAAGTTGAAGAGCAAATAAAAGAACATGGATTACTTGCTACACTAAGAGATAAAATAAAATTAGATGGCATGGAATTTAGATTGGTATTTTTTAAACCAGAAACAACAATGAATCCTGATTTAGAAGAATTATATAATGGAAATATATTAGAATGTGTAAGACAATTACATTATTCTATGGATAATGAAAATAGTGTTGATATTACATTGTTTATAAATGGATTTCCTATTGTAATAATAGAATTAAAAAATCAATATACAGGACAAGATATAAATAATTCAATACAACAATTTAAATTTGATAGAGATCCTGAGGAACCTATATTTAGATTTAATCAAAGAAGTTTAGTATATTTTGGAGTAGATTTATTTGAGTGTGTAATGACTACTAAACTTGCAAAAGGAAGTACTTATTTCTTACCATTTAACCAAGGTTCTAATGGTGCTGGAAATGTAGGTGGAGCAGGAAATCCAAATAATAAAGAAGGATTTGGAACATCATATTTATGGGAAAAAGTATTATGTAAAGACTCACTTCTTGAAATATTACAAAAATATATGCATTTAGATTATGAACCATCTAAATCATGGAAAACAGGGAAAATGATTTTTCCAAGATATCATCAATTGGACGTAGTTACTAAATTAGTTGAAGATGTAAAAGAAAATGGTAGTGGTAAAAATTATTTAATTCAACATAGTGCTGGTTCAGGGAAATCTAATTCTATTGCATGGCTTTCGTATAGATTATCATCATTACATGATAATAATGATAACAAAATATTTGATTCGGTAATTGTTGTTACTGATAGGAAAGTATTAGATAGTCAATTACAAAATACAATCTATCAATTTGATCATGTTCCAGGTACAGTTGTAAAAATTGATAAAGGTAAAACTTCAAAAAATTTATTAGAAGCGATTAATGATGGTAAAAAAATAATAATTACTACATTACAAAAATTTCCTAGAATATATACGGAAATTAATAGTGCAAAAAAGAGATTTGCCGTTATAGTTGATGAAGCACATTCATCGCAAACAGGAACGAGTGCTTCTAAATTAAAAGAGGGATTAGGCAATACTGAAGAGATATTAGAAGAATATGCAAGAAGTGAATTAGCAGAGGAAAATAATAGGATAGAAGATGATGATCTTCTTATGAATGAGTTAGCATCTCATGGAGATCATTCCAATATGTCATTTTTTGCATTTACGGCTACTCCAAAAGATAAGACATTACAAATATTTGGAACTAAACAATTAGATGGAAGTTACAGCCCATATCATGTTTACTCAATGCAACAAGCTATTGAAGAAGGATTTATCTTAGATGTATTAAAAAATTATATGACATACGACATGTATTATAGGATTGTAAAAAGTGCAGCAGATGATCCTGAAGTTAAAACTTCAAAAGGAATGAAGGCGATAGCTAGATATGAGTCATTACATCCTCACAATTTGAGCCAAAAAGCAGCAATTATGATTGAACATTTTTTAAATACTACAAGATATAAAATAGGTGGAAAAGCCAAGGCAATGGTTGTTACATCATCTAGATTACATGCAGTAAGATATTTAAAAGAATTTAAAAAGTATATTGAAAGTCATAATATAACAGATATAGATGTTTTAGTAGCTTTTTCAGGTGAATTAAATGATAATGGAGAAATTGTAAGCGAAGAGAAATTAAATGTTGATTATAAGGCTAATAATGAGCACATAAAGGAAAATCAATTACCTAAGAGGTTTAATGAGTCTTACAATGTATTAATTGTTGCTGAAAAATATCAAACAGGATTTGATGAGCCATTGTTACATACAATGTTTGTTGATAAGCCATTATATGGTGTAAAAGCAGTACAGACTCTTTCAAGATTAAATAG
>CALYAJ010000082.1 GCA_944393485.1 uncultured Clostridia bacterium | reverse complement strand
ACAGGTGATTTTAGACTAGTAGACAGGAAAGTTGTAGAAGTAATTAATTCACTACCAGAACATAATAAATTTTTAAGAGGACTTTTTAGTTGGGTAGGTTTTAAACAAATTCCATTTGAATATGAAAGAAAAGAAAGAATAGCAGGTAAAACTAAATATCCTTTAGGTAAAATGTTAAAACTTGCACAGGATGGAATTTTTAGTTTTTCAACTAAACCTTTAAGAATTGTAGGAACAATGGGAATTATTTCTATACTAATCTCTATAATAATTTTAGTATATTCAATTTTATCATATTTTTTCAATTGGAATGAATTAACAGCTGGATGGACCTCTATGATGGTAACAATGACTTTTCTTGGTGGAATGATATTAATCTCTTTATGGATGATTGGAGAGTATGTTGGAAGAATATATGACGAAACTAAAAGAAGACCAGAATTTATAATAGAAAAAACAATAAATATAGATAATAAGGGGGATTAAGATGTATAAAGTTTCAGTTATAACAATTTTAAAAAGAAGGCATAAAAAAATTCAAGAAAATTTAAAGAGTTTAATAAATCAAACTCTTTCCGATGTGGAAATAATATGTATTTACAATGAAGAAAATTCAGAAATTAATAGTTTTGTTCAAGAAGAAAAGAAACAACAAGGTGATAGAATAAAAATAGTACATAAAACAAGAGCTCAAGATGTAATTGCTAAGAATAAAGCTTTAGAAGAAGCACAAGGAAAATATCTTTTAGTAACAGATGGAAATACTTGTTATGATAAAACAGCATTAGAAAAAATGTATAATGCTGCTGAATCTAAAAATACAGACTTAGCAGTTTGTGGTTACAGTATAATAAATATAGATACAAATCAAACTATTACAAGTGGATTAGAAGGAAATTTTAAAGATGTAGAAAATCTTGACGGAACAAATAAAGCATGGGGATATTTAAATATAGATTCTGGTAATAAATTAGTAAAAAAAGAAAAAATAGGAGATATTAAATTTCAAAATTATGATGACTGCCAAGATGAAATATTCATATTAAGCGCATATGCAAATGTTAATACAGTAGCATTTGTTGATGAAGAATTATTTTATGGGTATAGAACAATTGCAAATGCCGAAAGATTACCTAATCCAATACAAGTAAAAGATTTTCAAAAAGGTTTGATAGAAGTCAAAAAAATATATAAAGATAATGGTAGATATGAAAGTCTAAAAAATATTATATCTTTAATAGCTTTTTCAAAAGTAGGAGTTAAGCAATTAGTGGAAATATCATTTGATAGAAATGTAGATATGAAAGAAAAAATTAGAGAACATATGAATTATTTAGATATAAACTTTTTTGAGTGGAGAAAAAATAAATTTTTAAGCTTCTCAAATGTTCCAAGAAAAGCTTATTGGGTAGCTTGCTTAATATATAAATTTGGATTTCAATCACTATATATAAAAATGTATAGAAATCTATTAGAAAAGACAGATGCTAAATTATTCTTTTAAAGAACACAAGGGTATGATTAAAGGTTTATGGACAATGTATGAATTTTATAGTATAATACTATAATAATCAAAAAACGTCAAGAGACGGTAAATGCTCCAACAACTGAGATGGAGCATTTTTCATAAAATCATTAAGTTGTCTAAGAACAAAGAAAAACAACTAAAATTGTCCCAGTAAGCAACACGAAAGCAACAATTATTGAATAACCTCTCTTACATTAAAGTAACAACGCCCACTTGGGCTATGAAAATATAAAAAATAAACCTGTGATAACGTCCAGAATACGTTTTAAGGGAAAATAAATAACCAATAGAAATATACTAAAATAGAGAGAAAACAAAGAAAAAATAACCTAATAAAGTCGGGAGCGTTGGGCGACAGCCCATAAGCGAACGCACCAGCAAAGAACAAAAACAAAACCTGCGGTACGACTGCGTAAGCAGGAGTAATTCTTGCGAGATAATCGAGCAAGAATAGCAGGACCTCGAAGAATTACCCCAGACTTAAGCATTCTCACATAGCAGGACAAAAATATTTTTACAATTTTTGCCATAATCATATACAAACGAACAGGATTTTGGTATAATATATATGTACAAAAAATACTAGGAGAGTGTTACAAATGGAGAAAGAAATTTTGAGCAGACTATATGAAACAACTAATGGACGTAAACCAACAAAAGAATACAATAATCTAAATAAAGAGCTACAAGAAGTCAAAGAGAATTTTTTGGAGAAAGTTGGCGAAGATAAACGATCAGAACTAGAACACCTAACAGATATAATCTATGAAATGAATAGCATTTTAGGTAAAGAAGATTTTTGCAACGGTTTTTCAACTGCTGTAAGATTATACATTGAAAGTACATATAATAATGATAAAGGAGATGACCAAGAATAAGTTGGGACATCTCCTCTTTCATTTAATTTTTAGAATTAACAATATAAGTAATAAGGTCAGTAACCATAGCCTTGTCCTTCTCGTCAAACAGATTAAGTGACTGAGTAATAAAAGCATCTACATTAGTTTCTGGAACAGGAACAATACCAGATAAAATAGTATTGGCATCTACCCCCAACTCCTTGCAGAAACCAATTAAAGTTGGAATACTGATACCAGTTTTCCCATTTTCCACTAGGGAAATAAAGTTTGTAGATTTATCTAAAGCATTAGCAAGGTTTTCTTGACTAAGCCCTTTAAGTAATCTAATACGTTTAATATTTTGCCCAACTGCATAAGGAACGTTAGATTCTAAAAATTTTTCGTCCATAATAAAAGCACCTCTTTCCCTAGAATTGTACCAACAAAGACACTTTAAAAGAATAAAATCATACTTTAAAATATATAAGAAGTACTTGAAAAATTAAAGTGAATATGATATGATAGGAGATGAATAAAATGTCAAATAATGTCGAAGAAAATGCAAAAACAAAACCAGTTTTCTGTTGGAGATGTCGGCAGAACATTATTCGAGGATCCAAGAGGACATATAGGTTGTTTAAATACAAAATGCCATGGTTACCTATGGGGTGCTAAAAGATACAGCAAAGAGAAATTAAAACAAATCAGAAGATAAAATATAATCTTCTAAAAATAAGGGGGTTTTTAAATGGAGAAAGAAAAGAAATCATTGGTGGAGAAATTTAAGGGATTGTCGAAGAAAGGTAAAATTGGTCTTATAACAATAATTATGATTATAATAGTAATTATTGTAGGGGTAATAATATTTAACCTAAATAACAATAGTAATAACGATAATAATGCTCAACAGTCTATAACTGAAAATACAATTACTACAGAAGAATTAAAAAATTATTTAAAACAATTAGAAATGGGAAATTATATTCAAGATGACAGTGTAAAATTGGGACCAATAATAGACTTTAATTATAATAATTATAATAAACTTGTAAGTTACAGTTGTATATATCATAATAATAATGTGACTATGAATGAGGGGGGGCTAATACTTGTTAATGAAGAAAACAAAGAATATAAAAATATTGCCCAACCCATTGAAACATCTGCTATAATTTATGATTTAAATACTAAAAATCAATCAGACCATTTAAAAGAAATTATGAGTTTGCTATCTACATACTTTATTGAGAATGGAATTGATAATTTCGGCTCAGTAAGAGCAAACAGTTCAGATACACTAGATAAATATGCAGAACTTGGCAAAGATATTGGAACAATAGTTGGAATAAAAGAAGGACGAACTATAGTAGAAAATAAATATATGTCAAATATTAAATATAAGAACGAAGATACGGGAGATAGCTCACTATTATATGAGAGAATGAATATCTTTCCAATGTATCTTGGAGCTACAACTACAGAAATGGAATATGCGTGGGATTCAATTGGACTTCCAGAAGATGCATTAGGATTATTAACAAGTGAAGAAAAAACAACTATGGCAATGGTAAATGGTCCTGCATACAGAAATGTAAAAAAATATACAATAGCAGAATTTAATACTGCAACTAATAATCCAAAAATAGTAGGTAAATATTCTAGCAAAGAAGATGCAAAAAGTGCTTTAAAATTAGAAGAAGCAACTGATGAGCCAATAATTGAAACAGAAGAAAGTAAAGAAGTTGCAGGAATAGAACAAATGATAGGCTTTCTAAATAGTTACTATGATTTAAACTTTACACCAACTGACGAACAAATGCAAGAAATAATAGAATTTTCTAATTCAACAGACGAATTTAATAATGATACACTAATGGAATTTATACTACAAAAAGGTTGGACTGCAAGTGGAACTGGAACAGTAGATAACAGTTCTGAAAATTCAAATTCTGGAACAACAAGCAACTCAAATAATAGCAGTGGCAACAATAAGAATACAAACAAAAACTCAAATGATAGCAACACCTCTACATACGAAGAAATAAAAGCAACATTAAGTATAAATATAAAAGACCTAATCAATAATAGTACGGATCCAGAAGTTGAAACAATATTGCAGTCAAATACTTTGCAAGTTTCTATTTTTGTTGAAGAAAGCGAAGAAAAAAGCGAATACTTAATGTATCACGGTGGAATAGATAGCATACCAAATACAATAACACAAGAATTTACGTTTGACATAACAAATAAAACCTCAATAAAAAGTAATGTAAAAATTGTAATAGACAATACCTCAACAATGATAAGAGAAAGCACCCTATATGATAAATCAATAACTTTTGATAAAACAGGAACATATACAATAAAAT
>CALYAJ010000081.1 GCA_944393485.1 uncultured Clostridia bacterium | reverse complement strand
GATTTAATTGTAGACCAATCTGTAATATGATTTCTTTCACATTTTTCTATTTCATTTCTGATAACAGCTTTAACATTTTCCATTAAGTTTTCAGATTCTCTAACATAAACAAATCCTCTAGAAATTACATCTGGTCCTGCGATAATTTCTCCTGTTGAAGAATCCATTGTCATAACAATTATAATTAATCCATCTTGAGATAAATGTTGTCTATCACGAAGTACAATATTTCCAACATCTCCAACACCTAATCCATCTACTAAAATCCTTCCAGATTGCACAGATGTTGTAAATTTAGCTTCATTTGGATTCATTTCTAGAACTCTACCATTTGTAAGCATAAATATATTTTCTTTATCTATTCCCATTTCTTCAGCAGTTTCTGCATGTGCTTTTAATTGTCTGTATTCACCATGAACTGGTAAGAAATATTTTGGTTTTACTAGCGCAAGCATTAATCTTTGTTCCTCTTGACAAGCATGTCCAGATACGTGAACATCTGCTAAAGAACTATATACAACCTCTGCACCAATTTGCATTAAATCATCTATAACTTTAGAAACTAATTTTTCGTTTCCTGGTATTGGATTTGCAGATATAATAATTAAATCATTAGGTGTTATTTGAACTTTTCTATGTTCTCCTGCTGCCATTCTAGTAAGTGCTGACATTGTCTCTCCTTGGCTTCCTGTTGTTATAATTACTAACTGATCATCTGTATAATTTTTTATCATATCAATATCTATAAATACATTGTCAGGAACTTTAATATAATCTAATTCTCTTGCTGTATTTATCATATTAATCATACTTCTACCACAAACTGCAATCTTTCTGTTATATCTTACTGCACAATTAACTATTTGTTGAACTCTGTGTACATTTGAAGCAAATGTTGCTACAACAATTCTTTTTCTACAACCTTCAAATAATCTTTCAAAAACATTTCCAACAGTTTTTTCAGACATTGTAAAACCTTTTCTTTCAGAGTTTGTACTATCAGACATAAGAGCTAAAACTCCTTCATTTCCAAGTTCTGCAATACGTCCTAAATCCATTATTTTTCCATCTATTGGTGTATAATCTATTTTAAAATCTCCTGTGTGTAATATTGTTCCTACTGGAGATTTTATTGCTAATGCTACAGAATCTGGAATACTATGAGAGCTTCTTATAAATTCTATACTAAATTTACCAGCTTTTACAGTTTCTCCTTGATTTACTTCGATTAATTTTGTAGATTTTAATAATTTATGTTCTTCTAATTTATTTCTTATAAGTCCGCAAGTTAATCTTGTAGCATATATTGGGACATTAATTTTCTTTAAAAAATATGGTATTGCACCAATGTGGTCTTCGTGTCCGTGAGTTATAAACATTCCTCTTATTTTTTCCTTATTTTTTTCTAGATATGTTATATCTGGTATGACTAAATCTACACCAAGCATTTCATCTTCTGGGAATGCTAGTCCACAATCAACAACTATAATATCATTTTCATATTCAAAAACTGTAATATTTTTTCCTATTTCATGTAATCCACCTAAAGGAATAATTTTTAGATTACTTCCTTTAAATCTAAAATCTTCTTTGGCTACTGCTTTTTTTGTAGTTCTTTTTGTTGTTTTAGTCTCCTTTTTTATATTTGCCTTTTCTGTATTTTTGTTTGAAGAATTTTTCTTATTATATGTTCTTCTTCTCTTTAAATTATTTGTCTTCTCATTATTTACTGTACTATTTTCATCTGTCATATTTTCATCTACTCCTTCTCTTTTTTATTATGAATTTAAACTTATTTATGATTAGAAGAAATAATGAACCTAAATGTAATAAATCCTTTACTATATAATTTTATTCCGCACATAATTTTAATATTTTATCTCATTCTTTTGCAATAAATATAATCCTAAATTTAATATAAATTCCTTAAAATATTAATTTAGGCAAAATTACATAATGTTATAGTACTATAACATTATTTTTTATTTAAATTTACTAACATTTCGCTCATTAATTATAACTATATTTAATCTATATATTTTTTTTATTTTCCGAACTATATATAGTTTTACAGTTATTCTTCATTTTCATACATAAAACTTAAATCTCTTTATTGTATCCATTTTTTGGATAACCACTATTTGGTATTATACTAAAAAATTGTTTGCTTGTCAAACGTATTATGTAAATTGCATAAAAAGAAACAAGCGAGATTAAATCTCGCCTGCTCCTTTTATCTTATTTCTTAAATTTATAACGGCTCCTTTCTGTAAGAAGCCCTCCTTTTTGCTTCCGTAAAATCCTTTAGGATCAATTGCATTGCAAATATCAATCAATCCCAAAATATCCTCCCGAGTACATGTTACCATATGATCCTCTCCGTCAAAAACTTTATTGAAAGCATCTATAAATTTTTCCTTCATAGTTTCATCCATTGTACTTACCTCCGTTTCACTATGAATCTTCAACTTGTTACTTCACATAAAATATATCACAATCTTTTTATAAAATCAAATGCTAAATGCTCTTGTAAAAACAACTTAGATTTGATATATTTATTTCGACAAAAAAAGCATTAATTTTCTTATACAATCATTTACTAATGCAAAATAACTAAAAACAAATTGATTGTAAATTTTACATATGTTAGGAGAATCAGAATGAGAATTGTAGAACCATGGATAAAAGTAGAAAAATTTGATGGTAAAAAAATTATGAAAAGAATAGAACGTGCTTGCAGAACATGTTATCGTTCAGAAGGAAAAATCACTGATGACAGTTATAAAAAATTATTAACAAACTGTATAAACAGAGGTCATGAATCTGTTTTAGAGCATGAAAAAATTACAGTTAGAATATATGATGATGTAGGATCATACAAAGATTTAACTAGACATAGATTTGCTAGCTTTTCTGTAGAATCTACAAGATATTGTAGTTATGATAAAGATAAATATGGAAATGAAATTGCTTTTATGGATCCTGTATATATAGAAGATAAAGAAACATATGAAATATGGAAAAAGACTATGCAAGAAATAGAAAATGGATATATAAAAATGAAAGAATTAGGAGCATCTACAGATATGGTAAGAGAAATTCTTCCTCATTCAACAGCTGCTGAATATACTATGACTGCAAATATAAGAGAATGGAAACATATCTTAGAATTAAGAACAACAAATCATGTTCATCCTTCTATTAGACAAGTTTTAATTCCTTTATTAAAACTTTTCCAAGAAGAAATGCCTGAAATATTTGGCGATGTAGAATATGATAAAGAATTTAATCCAAAATTTTATGCCAAATTAACTATAGAAGATGAAGTGTAATTATACATATCAAAAAAGAGACCACTTTTATGTGATCTCTTTTTTGATGTTTCATAGGCAGTGAATGTTAATTCAAAATATTTTTATTTTTCAATTATAATTCCTGCTAAAAACATAAAACTAATAATTTTTTCTGGATTTCTTATTCTTCTTTCGGTAAATATTTTTCTTTTACTTTTTTAATACCTTCCTCGTTAAGAAATCCTGTTTTTTGGTCTCCATAAATCCCCATTGGAGCAATCATTGTACAAACCTGGATAAGATCTTTGCATTTTTCTCTTCCACATGCTTTAATCTTTCCATCTTCATCAAAGACTTCGTCATACTTCTGGCGCAATTCTTTGCGTAAAATATTTCTCCGGAGTTTAAGCACCGCATTTGACCGAATAGTTATCCTGTTCCAATACTCATGTTCTGGATCGATTTTTTCGCAAATCAAAGCCAAATCATATGCATCTTCTGTCCAGCATGGTTTTACTATACCATCTTCATCGAAGACCTTACTATAGGCCTCAAAAAACTCTCGTTTCATAGTTTCGTCCATAATTATACCTCCACTTATCTATGAATTTCCAACAAGTTGCTTACATAAAAAATATATCACACTATTTTGTTTTTATCAAACAAAAAATACACCTCAAACCAAAGTAAGAGATGTATTTTTTATTAATTTATTACATTCCAGCTTCTAAATCTTGCATTTGCTGTTGCAACATTTCTGTTTGTTGATGAACTTCATCAGCTGATTGTTGTAATTCATTTAAAGTATCATCATTTGTTCCATATAAATTTTTTATACCTTCTTGTAAGCCAGGTAATAAAAGATTTATAAATGCATCATCTGAATCTATTTTCCATTTTCCATCAACTTTATTTAATGTAATTTCTTCTTCCACTGTTTTTGTTTCTGTCAATTCGTTTATCGTGCTTACAATTAATTCTATTTCATCAGGTTCTTCATTTGTTCCCATTGTAGAAAGAACCATAGAATATGCTTTTGACATCATTTTTTGAAAAAATTGTGAATAATCTTTATTAGTAGCTGTAACTGTAACTTTTGCTGTATTTCCATCAACTGATGAATCTGTAATCTCCCATTCTAAACCGGCAAAAAATGCTTTTAAAATATCACCATATTTTTCTCCTTCTTCTTCTGATATTCCAAGTTCATCAATTGAGTTAGTATATTCTTCTATTGCTGTTAAATCATAATTTTTAAATCCTGTTAATACTTTATCAACTTCTTTTTCTGGTGTATTAGCAAAAACTACTCCAACTAATACTCCTATTACTGCTAAAATCAATATTACAACAACTAGTATAATCCATGCAATTTTATTGCTCTTTTTATTTTCCATTTCATTCTCCCCTTTCTAAATATATAATACTATATTTAGATTTAAAAGTACATTACAAAACTATTACATAATTATTTCAACATTATATATTTCTCC
>CALYAJ010000080.1 GCA_944393485.1 uncultured Clostridia bacterium | reverse complement strand
TTTGTTTTTCATCTAATTCTTTTCGTTCTTCTGCTGAAAGAATAAATGTACTTTTAAATTTAATGTTTTCAGAATTAGGAGTTTTTTTTAATTCTTGTGATTGTGACAAATTTAATCACCTCTAAAAAGTATATTCACGCGCAATGATTATTATATCACAATGTAATAATTCGAACAATAAAAAAAAGACATAATCGTTCGACGACTATATCTAAAATCCGACAAAATTTTACAAAACTCCAAGATATTTTAAACTAGAAAGAACAGTATCTACAATTAAAAGTATAGGAAGAAGATATATTAAATTATTTATAAACCATTGAGGTAATTTGTTAATTATTTTTTCTATTTTTTTAGAGATAAATGGATGTATGTTATTAATAAATAATAAACCGATAACTCCCCAAGCAAATGCATATAATATACTAATTCTTCCATTTAAATTAAAGAAATCATATGTATAATCCCACCATTTAGCAGCAAATATAGCATCTAAAGCAAATCCTACAACATATTCAAATGCAGAAAACAAAATTGCTGATGCAAAAAAAAGTTTTAATGAATTCTTTTCGTATCTACTAATAAATAAAAGCATTAAAATTGCTCCAAAGCCATATATTGGACAAATAGGTCCAAATAAGAAACCTCTTTTTGTAAAATGACCAAGAACTAATAATGAATATAAAGTTTCTAATAGCCATCCTACAAAAGCATATATAAAAAAGTATAAAACTATTGATTGTTTTTTCGATAATTTGTTTCTTACTACTAACGAAGTTTCTGGTTTCATAAAAAAATCCCCCCATAACAATTAAATATAGGAGGCATTATTATTAATCTAATTTATTTATAGCATTTCTAATTTCTTTTGCAGAATTTTCAAATTTTGATATTTCTTCTTTACTAAGAGCCATTACACCAGTTCTTTCTATTCCATTTATACCAACAACAGAAGGTGTGCTGATAAAAACTTTTTGAATTGGGTCATATGAAGAAACACATAAAATTGATTTTTCATCGTCTATAATAGCTTTAGTAATTCTCGTTAAAGTAGAAGCTATTCCAAAACAAGTATAATTCTTTTTTTGTGAAATTAAAAAGCCCATTTTTTTAGTTTTATCTTCCAAATCTTTCATTTCTTCTAAAGATAAATAATTACGAATTGGTTCTAAGCCAATTTTTGAACTACACCAAGCTACAAACTGACTGTTTCCATGTTCACCAATAACATTTGCATGTACACTTTGTGGTGAAATGTTTAATTTATCTGCAATTAAATTTTGAAGTCTTGCAGAATCTAGTAATGTTCCAGAACCAATTACTTTATTAGAATTAAAACCAGAATATTTCCAGGTAATATATGTCATAACATCTAGTGGGTTACCTGCAATTAAGTATATTCCATTAAAATTTGTAGATTTAACATTTTGTACAATATTTTTGAATATTTTATTTGCTTCAAATAAATCTTCCATTCTAGAAGTCTTATCTGATCTTTGGCTTACACCAGCTGTTATACAACAAATAGTTGCATCATTGCAATCTTCATATGTTCCAGATTTAATTTTAATATTACTATTAGTAAAAGGTATACTGTTTGATAAGTCTAATGCTTCACCTTCAGCTTTTGTAGTATTAATATCAACTAAAACAATTTCGTGGATATTAATATTAGAATTTAAAAGCGAATAAGCATAACTTACTCCAACATTACCTGAACCTATAATTACTACTTTATTTATCATTTGTAAGGACCTCCTAAAAAAACCGTCTAATATATTATAGTCTAAATTTAGCTGACTTTCAAGAAAAATACTAAAAAATCTAAGTATTATGTAAAATTATTAATATTATATTAATAATATTGACTATTTAATATAAAAAATGTAATATGTTGAAAAAAGAAAGGGGAAAAATATGATTAAATTAGAAAATGTTTCTAAGTCATATGTAAAAGGAAAAAAATCTGTAGATTCATTAAACTTAGAGATAAAAGACGGTGAAATATTTGGATTTCTAGGACCAAATGGTGCAGGTAAGACTACAACCATAAAAATGATTACAGGAATATTAAATTCAGACGAAGGAAAAATATCAGTAGATGATAAAGATATAAAAGTAGATAGTATTTCTGCTAAAAAGACAATAGGATTTGTTCCAGATACGCCTGATATATTCTTAAAACTAAAAGGAATAGAATATTTAAATTTTATGGGAGATATCTACGAAGTTCCAAAAGAAATAAGGACACAAAGAATAGAAGAACTAACAAAAAAATTTGAAATTTATGATAATTTAAATGAAGAGATGCAAGGATATTCACATGGTATGCGTCAAAAAATAATTATATGTGGAGCACTTTTAAGTAATCCAAAAAATTGGATATTAGATGAGCCAATGACAGGTTTAGATCCAAAGGCTTCATATGATTTAAAAGAGATGATGAGAAAACATGCAAAGGAAGGTAATTGTGTTTTCTTTTCTACACACGTATTAGAAGTTGCAGAAAAATTATGTGATAGAGTAGGAATAATAAATAAGGGAAAACTTATTTTTGTGGGAACTTTTGATGATATGAAATCTAAATTAAAAGATAATGGAACATTAGAAGAACTATTCTTGGAGATTACTCAAGATGAATAAGATATTTTCTCTAACAAAAGTTCTCCTTAAAAATTCCTTCCAAAAATATGATGAAAAAAATAACAAAAAATCAGGTAAGATATTAAGAATAATATGTTATGGAATTTTACTCATTTATTTAATGGGAATCTTTGGATTCATGTCTTATGGATTAATTACAACTTTAATGCAAGTACAGCAAGAATCAATGTTTATAGGAATATTTTTAATAGCATTAGCTATGCTTACATTAATACAGTCAATTATTTCAGCAACTAATGTATTTTATTTTTCAAAAGATTTGGACTATATATTGCCATTACCATTAAAACCAAGAGATATATTAATTTCAAAATTAAATGTAATTTTGGTAACAGAATATGTAATGGAAATAATATTTGCAGTTGCTCCAATAATTGTATATGGAATATTAACTTCAGCAGGACCGATGTTTTATATAGTTGCATTACTGGTATTGTTAATATTTCCTATAATACCAATATTAATTGCAACATTTATTATTATGATAATAATGAGCTTTTCAAAAGGAGCAAAGAATAAAGATAGATTTAGATTAATAGCCCCAATACTTGGAATTATAATAGCACTTGTAATATCATTTTCAGCTTCTGGCACATCAGAAATTAATGATGCTCAATTAATAGAACTTTTAATGCAAGCTAATAGTATGGTAGAAGTAATAAGTGATAGTTTTCCTGTAATAAAACCAGCAATTAATGCAATTGTAAATTCTAGTTTTATAGAATTTTTAAAATTATTAGGAATTACAGCAATAATTTATATAGTATTTTTACTAATTGGTAATAAACTTTATTTTAGAGGAGCAGTTGGTAATTTATCATCAGGAACTAAAAAAGGAAAAAATATTACTGGAAAAGATATAAAGATAAATTCAGTTCGGAAAATCATATGTGAAAAAAGAATTTGAAATATTATTTAAAAATCCAATATTTTTTGTACAATGCGTTTTACCTTCAGTAATAATGCCAATTATCTTTTTAGGAATATTTTTAGTAAGTTTTATGAGTAATAATACAGAAGAGGCATTAAATGAATTTAGAAATGTTTTAACAGGTTATATTACAACTCCAATTGGACTAGCGGCAATTATAGCAATTACAGAATTTTTAACAAGTATGTTATATATTGCTCCAACAGCGATTTCAAGAGATGGACAAAATGCGGTATTTATGAAATATATTCCAGTTTCATATTACAAGCAAATAATTTATAAAGGAATTCCTAATGTAGTATTTGGAACAATTACTTCATTAATTGTTTTAATATTTGTTTGGATTGCAGCTAAACCATCAATTATATTTTTACTAGTAGCATTTATAATTAATTTAATTTTACTAGGTTTACAAACTTTATTAATGGAATTAGTAGATTTAAGAAAACCAAAACTAGAATGGACTACAGAATATGCAGTAGTAAAACAAAATATGAATTTATTATGGCCATTTGTATTAAATTTATTAGAAATTGGCATAATATTTATAGTGTCTATACCACTAAGCTTTACAAATTATTTTGTAACAGCAGGTATAATTTTAGTATTACATATTATAATTATTTATTTTGTTAATAAATATATTTATCAAAATCAAAATAAATTATTTGATAAAATAGGTTAAAACTAAGGAGGAAATATGAATATAGGTATTGATTTAGATGGTGTACTTACTAATTTTAATGAATTTTGTATGAATTATGGAACAAAATTTGCTTCTGAAATAGGACAAGGAAAAATAATAAATCCTAAAGGATATGAAAGTATAGAGATATTCAGTTGGAGTGAGCAGACTGATATAGAGTTTTGGAAAAGATATAAAGAAAAATATGCAACAACAGAACCAGCTAGACCATTTGCAAAAGAGGTTTTAGATAAATTAAAAGAAGATGGACATAAAATATTTATTATAACTGCTAGATCAAATGAATTTAAAGAAATAGAAGCAAAAGAAAAAATGCAAGATATAGTTAAATATTGGTTTAAAGCCAATAATTTATATTATGATGAATTAATTTTTTCTACAACTAATAAATTAGGAAATTGTAGAGAAAAAAATATAGATATTATGGTAGAAGATAGTCCTCATAATATAAAACAACTTGCAGAATTTTTACCAGTAATATGTTTTGATACAAGATATAACAGAGATTGTGAAGGTAAAAATATTATTAGATGTTATAGCTTTTATGATATATATGAGAAAATTAAAGAATT
>CALYAJ010000079.1 GCA_944393485.1 uncultured Clostridia bacterium | reverse complement strand
TCAATTAATTCTTTAATTGATTTATCTGTTGTATTTGCTTTTCTTACTAATTCTCTAGTATATCTATATGTTATATATTTTTTTGCTAATTGATATTTACCAAATTCCATTAATTTTTGTTCTATAATATCTTGAATATCCTCTACTAAAATTCTTTTTTTGTTTAAATCTTCTATATATTTTATGATTTCTTTTATTTCTTCTTTAGTTGCTTTTTCTCTTCCTCTTACCTCCTCATTTGCTTTTCCTATTGCTACTCTGATTTTTTCTGGATCATAATCTACAATATGGCCATCTCTTTTTACGATTTTCATTCTTTTGTTCCTCCCCTGATTTATTTTTTGTATTATTTATTACGAGTAAATATTATATATAATTTTATATATATACAAGTTGCACTTGCAACTTTTTTATTTTTTTGTTAAAATTTTTTTAGGTGATAAAAATGAGGCTTCCATTTGAAGGATTAACAAAATTGCAAATTGGCAAACTCCTTGTGTTACTAGGTGTTCACAGGTACAAGTATTCTAAAGGTGAAGAGATAATTCCAACTATAAAAAATGATAATATTATAGGAATTGTACTTGATGGATTTGCCCAAATTATAAATATAGAGTACAATGGGAACGAAATGGTACAGGAAAATCTTGGAAAAGATAGTGTGTTTGGTACAACAATTTCTGCAACCAATAGTGATGACTGCCAAATTATTGCAAAAGAAGATACAGAAGTACTCATTATAGACTATGTAAAACTTATGAGGCCTGAAAATACTAATCATAATTATTTTAATATATTTTTAAGTAATTTATTTGACATTATTAATACAAAATATAGAGAAACTAATGAAAGAGTTAAAGTTTTAGAAAAGAAACAAATACGTGAAAAATTATTAAAATTTTTCGAAATTGAACATAGAAAAAGTCATTCTAAAAATATTTATTTAAGTTTTCCTTTTAAAGATTTAGCAGATCACTTGGCCATAGACAGATCTGCAATGTTTAGAGAGTTGAAACATTTAAAAGATGATAAACTTATAGAAGTTGATGGTAGAAAAATTAAGATATTGTATGAGATATAATTTATAACATGTAAAAACAACCAACTTGAAATACTTAAGTTGGTTGTAAACATTTCTACATAAATGGAGGGAGGTAAGCCCTCCACATTTGTAAGAGCTTACCTCAAAAATCAATTTTCAGCCATGCATCAATATCTGACAATATTGGTGCATATACATAATAATCAATTTTAGTTAAGAGAAGCCCTTTTATTAATAACCGACACTTAAGTTCGGTTGCTTTAGTCAAACATCCTTTAAGTTTGACTCTGGACTCTCCCCTTTCTCTAGCTTTCGCCACCTCTGATTTTATCTCCTCAAAGGTGAACCAATGTACATTGCTCGAATTTAATTTTGCAATGTGCATTGGAAAGAGTTTGATTAATCTCCGTGATTTTTTTGCTTCAATTTTTTTCATTTTTATTCCTCCTTTTGAAAAGCCTTCGGTTATATATATTATAGCATACTTTACATAATTTTTCACTGTTTTGTTTCAATATAGAAAAAACAAAAAAAATATTTTCAGATTAATAATACAATCTATTTCATTCACATTTTTCAAAGGACTTTCTTCTAAATACACTAACTAAATATTATTTTTACTACTTGTAAATCTATGTTTATATTATACCATTTTTCATATATACTACTTGTAATCTTATTTGGTATTCCAAAAGCTGTTGCATAAGCCAAATATCTATCCCAAATAATAGCTGATTCTAAATCTCTATTCTTAATTAAACTATAATCATTTATATAATTTTTCAATTCAAAAAGTTTTAATTGCTCTTCTTTTCCTTTTTTAGTTAAAATAGTATATTGACTACGGTATGCTATATATATGTTTAAACAAATCGTAAGTAATGTAACTACAAAAAATATAATATGGTATTTAGCAACATTTATAGAAGTACTTATTATTAAAATTAACAAAAATACAATCGCGAGTATGGCTGTAATATCTGTTCCCTTTAATTTTTTATTATTAGCTATAATTTCTTCTTTTATAGTCCTTTTACCCATAATACCTTTTAAATAATATAAAGTAATAATAATACTTAAAAGAATAAATAATTCTTTTTCTGAACTAGTAGTCTCTATAAATATTTGTGGTAAATTTATACAAATTAAAATAGCACAAAGTCCAATAGCTTTATTAAAAATTGTAAGCCACTTAGAAAAAATATTCATAGAATAAATTTTCTCTAATAAATGTTCTTTAATTAAACTTATTTTTTTAGTAAACTTATTTGTTGATTTATTTGAATTAGTAAAAGTATTATTTATATCACTAAATTTTATAACCTTATTTTTAAATAAAAGATTTACAATACTTTGCTCATATGTTTCAAGATTATCACAAGAAACTAGTTCTAAAGTATCATTATTAATAATATTTATATTTCCTCTAATACTTAATTCTATAATAGTAGTCATAAATAATTCTTTTAA
This sequence comes from uncultured Clostridia bacterium, assembly GCA_944393485.1. Classification (GTDB taxonomy): domain Bacteria; phylum Bacillota; class Clostridia; order TANB77; family CAG-508; genus Merdicola. The sequence goes on along the minus strand of CALYAJ010000079.1, from coordinate 2,371 downwards.
TCCAATTTTTCCATCAATTATAGCTTCAGCTAAAATTGGAGAAACTAGATTAGATGTATCTCTTCGATAGTTAGTAAGCTTTTTATGTCTATTAAGAATTAATGATATAATTAATAACAATAATGAAATAATTATTACTAATATTAATATATTTATTCTTTCATCAATATATTCATATTCTTTAATTTCATTTAAAACATCAGGAGCTATATAATCAGAATTTCTAATCTTATTAAGCTGTATATCTATATTAAATAACATATACATATTAATACTGTTATTTAAATCATTCATATATACAATATATCCATCTGTAGTTTTGCTTATTTCTGCATTTTTTATACTTTCTATATTGAAGTTCGTAATATCTTTGTTAGATTTTAAGTTTATAGTTAAATTATTCAAATAACTAATAGAATCTACATCTATATAAAAAGGGAAAACATCTGTATTTGTATATCTTGTAATACAATTAAAGTCTAATTCATATGTTAATTTTATATTTATTTTTTTATTGGAGTCATTATAATCATTTAAATCTTTCGACATAATTTCATTTAAATGAATATAACCTTTTGATATATCAAAATCCGAAATTAATGAATATGAATTATCAGTATTTTTTATATAAAGTTTTGCATTTTTTAAATATTCATTCTCTTTAAAAAAATTGTACCAAACATCTTTTGCTAAAGGTACATTAAAATTCATTACATCTTCACACATTATTTTATTATCTGAAATATTAATATTTATTGTTCTACTATCTATTCCTATTCTTTTAATATTTTGCTTATTATTTGAATTAAATGTAATATATATAATAAAATAAGTTATTAAAACAACTATTATAAATATTAATGTTGCTAATGATATCATTATACTACTTGATTTTTTCATACTTTTACTCCTAGTATTTATTATATGCTTTTTATTATTTAACTATTTAATTAATTTTAAAACAAAATATCACAAAAATCAAACGACTTTTGTGGCATTCTTACACATTTTTCAAAGGACTTTTATTTTCCGAAGTACTCTTTTATCTCTTTCATCCTATTCATTTGGTCAACTTTAAATGGACATCTCTTATTACAATGACCACAACTTATGCAATCTTGCGCTGTTTTTTCTAAATTCATATAATGATCTTTTGCGAGTTTATCACCAGCTAAAGATAAATCATATTACTTATTAATTAATCCAATATCTAATTTCATTGGGCATGGCATACAATGATTACAATAAACACATTTACCTGTTACATCTACTGGTGCAAATTCTCCAATAATAGAATAATCTTTTTCCTCTGCAGTTGCTTCAGTATATTTTAGTATTTCTTTTAAATCATCCATACCTCTTATTCCTGGAAGTACAGTTAATACTCCTGGTCTATCTAAAGCATATTGCATACATTGTATTTTAGTTAATTTTCTACCAAATGGAGATGTTTTTTCATCTAATAATTGTCCGCCAGAAAAAGGTTTCATAACAGAAATTCCTACACCTTCTGCTTCACATCTTTTATATAAATTCATTCTTTCATCTGCAGACCCGTTAGCATAATCACCGTGATGATAATCATAGCCGGGATTAATACTAAACATTACCATATCAATTAATTTTGTATCTAAAATCTCGTTAATTAATTCTGGTGTATGTGAAGAAACAGCTATATGTTTTACAATTCCTTTTTCTTTTAATTCTAATATATAATCTAATATTCCATTTTTTTGATAAGATTTCCAATCACTTTCTTCATCTAAACAGTGTATAAAGCCATAATCAATATAATCTGTTTTAAGCTCTTTTAATTGCCACTCAATTGATTTTTTTACAGTATCTAAATTTGTTGTCCATCCATATGTACCTGTTTCATAATTTGCTCCAAAATGAATTTGGTATATTACTTTATCTCTAACATTTTCAAAAGCTTCTCCGTAATATGGAAAACATTTAGCATCTCCTGCTGCTAAATCAAAATAATTTACTCCATTTTCAAATGCATATTTTAATGTTTGAATTGCCTCTTCTTTATTTGCATTTGATATAGAACTTGAACCTATACCTATAACACTTATTTTATCATTTGTTCTTTTATTAATACGATATTCCATAATTATTTCTCATTTTTTGTTTTATCATAACATTAAAGGCAAATAATTATCAACTAATTATTTACCTTTTTAAATGATGATTGCACAGTGGCTTATTTTAAATATGTTTTAAAGAATTCTTCTATTTTATCAAATGGGATTATATCTTTTCTATCATATAAATCTGTATGAACAGCATTTGGAATAATCATTAATTCTTTATTGTCTGTATATTTACTGTTTTCTGTCATATTTTTATATGCATCTTTGCTCAT
>CALYAJ010000078.1 GCA_944393485.1 uncultured Clostridia bacterium | reverse complement strand
GCTTTTTCAAATTTTTGTATTTTTACAGCACCTTCTTTTTCTTGATTCATATTTTGTATTTTATTTTCTAATTCTTTAATACTCTCTGGTTCTTCTAAAGAAGTTAGTCTAATTTTTGATGAAGCTTCATCTATTAAATCTATTGCTTTATCTGGCAAAAATCTATCATTAATATATCTTGATGATAATTCTACTGCAGAATTTATTGCTTCATCTGTAATTTTAATATTGTGATGTGCTTCATATTTATCTCTTATACCTTTTAATATTTGTACAGTTTCTTCATGTGTTGGTTCATTTACAGTTACTGGGCTAAATCTTCTTTCTAAGGCACTATCTTTTTCTATATATTTTCTATATTCGTTTAAAGTTGTAGCACCTATTAATTGTATTTCACCTCTTGCAAGTAATGGTTTTAAAATATTAGCAGCATCTATTGCACCTTCTGCAGAACCTGCACCTACTATTGTGTGAATTTCATCTATAAATAGAATTACATCTCCTGCTTTTTTTACTTCATTTAAAGCTTTCTTAATTCTTTCTTCGAAGTCACCTCTATATTTTGCACCAGCTACCATACTAGATAAATCTACTGTAACAACTCTTTTATTTTTTAATAATTCTGGTACATCACCTTGTACTATCTTTTCTGCTAATCCTTCTACTACAGCAGTTTTACCAACACCTGGTTCACCAATTAAACAAGGATTATTTTTTGTTCTCCTAGAAAGAATTTGTACAACTCTTTCTATTTCATTTTTTCTTCCTATTACAGGATCAAGTTTTCCCATACTTGCTTCTTTAGTTAAATCTGTACCATATTGATTTAATGTTGGTGTAGAATTAAAACTTCCACTATTTTTACTAGAATTTCCTTCTTGATTATTTATATTTTCGTCTTCTTCTAATACTTTTACAATTTCATTATATAATTTTTGTGGATTTACACCTAAGTCTAACATTATTCTTACTGCTATACTATCTGCTTCTCTCATAATTCCTATTAAGATATGTTCTGTTCCAATATATTCTGAATCTAATTTACGAGCTTCTACAAAAGCATTTTCGATAATTCTTTTAGTTCTTGGTGTAAAGCTTAATGATGTAATTTCTTTTTCATCATCTCTACCAATTAAATTTTCTATTTCTTCTAAAACATTATCTGGTGTAACACCTTGGTTTTCCAAAACTTTACTAGCAACACCATTTTCTTCTTCTGCTAAACCATATAATATATGTTCAGTTCCGATATAATTATGTCCTAACTCTACTGCAATTTCCTTTGCAATTTCTATTACATTTTGCGCACTATTTGTAAATTTATATGTCATAATAATCTCCCTCCTAACTAATTAATATTATGCCATTTACTGTGTCCTGACATTTTATTATTCTTTGGCAATTGTTTTTATAACTTCTGCTCTTTTTGCATCTAATTCTAATCCTTCTAATTTCTTTCCTAAATATTTTTGTAAATTTGCAGAATTTGTGTATAATAATAATTTATTTACTTTTAAATCTGTAAGTTCACTAATTATTCCTAAATCTGTTCCAAGTTTTACTTTAGATAGTAAATCTTTGCATTCAGATTCACTTATTCTTCTGCAATTTACTAAAGTTCCATATGCTCTATATAAACTGTCTTCTAAATCTATTCTGTTTTTAGCAAGATATTTTCTTGCCATTCTTTCTTGCTCCATTATTTTATCTGTTATAAGTTTTAATTTTTTTATAATTTCTTTTTCAGAAATTCCCAATGTTTGTTTATTAGAAATTTGATATAAATCTCCTTCTGATTTTGTTCCTTCTCCATGTACACCACTTACATTCATTCCAAAATTATTTACTATTTCTAATACTTTTCCTATATTACCTGTAGTTGTAAGGGCTGGTAGATGAACCATAACAGATGCTTTCATTGCAGTTCCTGCTTCTATAGGACATGCTGTTAAAAATCCATATTTTTCACTATATGCAAAATTCAATTTTTCTTGTAAAAACTCATCTAATTCAACTATTAAATTTAGTAAATTATCTAATTCTAGTCCAGAAGAAAATACTTGTAATCTTAAATGATCTTCTGTATGAATCATTACACAAATATTTTCTTCATCATTTATAAGAATTGCTTTTTGATCATCATTTTCTTTTACAAAATCTGGACTTATTAATCTTTTTTCTAATAAACTTTTAATGGTAATTTCATCCATATCTTTTAATTTTAATAATTTTAAACCATATTTATTACCAATTATTGCATCTTCTATAATTTTAATTATTTCTGCTTTTTTGTTTTTATCACATTTAATTTCAAATGGAAAATCCGCAATATTTCTTGCAAGTCTAATTCTTGAACTTACCACAACATCAGAATTATCTCCACTTTGTAAATACCAATTTAACATATTCATTCTTCCTTTCTATTTAGTGTGTTTTTTTATTTCATCTCTTAATTTAGCTGCATCTTCATATCTTTCTTCTTTGATAGCTTGTTTTAATTTTTCTTGTAAAATTTCTACTTTATCTTTTCCTTCATTTTTCTTTTCTTCTAATTCTTTCTTCTTTTCTTCCATATTTTTTACTATTGATTTATCCAATTTTTTAGATTTTCTACCAACATGTCTGTTTGATCCATAAATATTTTTTAATATAGGATCTAATCTATCTGCAAACATATCGTAACAATCCATACAGCCAAATAATCCAGTATTTACAAATTCATTATATGTTGTTCCACAAGTTTTGCAATTTTCTTGTCTTAAACTTCCTATAGTTGGCATAAATGAATCCATATTATAATCATCAAAGAATCCACCTAAAAAGCTTGGTAAGTTCATAGACATATTAAAGTTTAATTCTCTTCCGATTCCTAATTCTCTTGCACAATCTTCGCACAAGTTCATCTCTTTTTTGACTCCATTAATAATTTGTGTATATCTAACATTTGCCTCTTTTTTTCCACAATTTTGACATTTCATAATAATTACCTCCTAATAATTAATTTATATTAAATTTATAAGCATGTTCTTAAATATTTTAGCTCTTAAACTGTCTTTTATTTCGATAGGTACAGTAAGTACATTATCACTTGTAGCAACTTTAAGAAGTTTTGCTTCTTTTTCTGTTACAATATCATCTGAAAGAAAGTTACTAATAAAAATATCAACTTCCTTTGCAGTTAGCTTGTCACCAATACTATTTATAGTATGCATTAAATAATTGCTTTGTGTAACATTTATTTTTTTAATTGTGATATGACCACCACCACCTCTTTTACTTTCTACATAATAACCTTGTGATGGTTTAAATCTTGTGGCTATTACGTAATTTATTTGTGAAGGCACACAATTAAAATGTTCTGCAAGTTCATTTCTTTGTATTTCTAGTTCATCATCTGTTTTTAACATATCTTTTATAAATTCTTCTATAACGTCTGAAATCCTCATATACTCACTTCCTTATCGATTTTTGAACTTTAAGCCACCTCCGAAATCTTTGATTTCGTGTAGGTGGGCTATATGCCGAAGCTAGGGACGGTCCTTAAAGTTCAAATTTTATGTAAAATAATTTATTTTTAGGTTGTTTTTTAAGTTCATTGTTATTTATTTTTGTTTGTTTTTGACTTTGACTTTCTTTGACCTACAATTATATTGTAGCACGATTTTTTTAAAAATCAATACTTTTTTCATATTTTATGGTAAAATTTTTATAATTTCTTTTGGAAGTTACTTTTACAACTCACCAAATTTTTTTACTTAATAAAAGGAGATGTTTGTTATGAAAAAGGGCTATGTTGTTTCTATTGTACTTAATTTAGTGTTAATATTTGTTTTATTGGCTGGTTTTATATTATTTATTAGTGGAAATTTGTCAAGATATTATGAATACTACAAAGGAAAACATCCTTCTACTATAGTACTTCAATATAAAGAAATTGAATTTACTAGAACTTATAATATTGTGTCTAATTTAAATAGAACTGATTCTACTGGAAATTATAATTATTATGTAGTAGACCAATATAATAAAAATGAGCCAACAGTTGTAAAAATTCCTAAAGATTATTCTTTGGATATAAATAAAAATTATGAAATTAAGTTTAAAGGTTCAAATGCTTTTGATGGAGACACTATTTACAATATATTCAATCATTTTGAAATTACTTCAATTGCGCCTACTGATAAAGAAGGAGAAAATCAAGTTCAAGATGAACTTAATTTAATGTAATTTTTTAATAGTGGAAAGTTAGCTTCTCTAACTTTAGCCCACTCTATAGAAATAAAAATTCTATAGTGGCTTAATTTTAATGGCGGTTCTTAATGTTCATTTATTTTTTTGGCAGAGAAGATTTACATAATTTTTGAACTTTAAGGACCGTCCCTAAAGTTCAAAAAGCTTAATTTCGAATGATATTTATGGCTTCTGGGATTTTTGATATTGTATCTGATGCTTTCATTGAAATGTCATTTAATTCTTTTTCTGCTAATTCTCCTGCTAAACCTGCTAAAAAACTGCCTGCAGATATTGTTAAAACATTTGGCTCGTTATATCCTAATAAGCCGGACTAATATTCCTGATAAAACATCACCACTCCCTGCTGTTGCCATTCCTGGACATCCTTTTTTTACTAAATATCCTTCTTTCCCATCAGTTACAATTGTAGTATGTCCTTTAAGAAGTAATATTACATTTTCAAATTGTTTTGCAAATTTAATAGCTAATTCTTCTGGTTTTGTTTTAATCTCTTCAAAATCATATCCACTTATTCTTTCAAATTCTTTTAGATGTGGTGTTAAAATTACTTTGCATTTTGTTTTATTTAATATGCTTTTATCCATTTTACTAAGTGTATTTAAACCATCTGCGTCTATAATAACTGGTATATTTTTTGTCTCTAGTATATATTCTAATATTTTTTTATTGTCTTTACTTTCTCCCCATCCCATACCAATTGCTATTGCTTTTAATTTTTCTAATGATTTATCTACTTCTTCTTTATTAAATAACATATGACCATCTTTACTTTTTATTGTAAATAATGTTTGTTCTAATAAATATGGTGTTACACTACTCGCTATTTCTTTTGGAACTATTACTCTTACAACTCCACAACCAGCAGTCAAACTACTGCTACTTAAATTTGCAAGTTTAACAGCTCCTGAGTATTCTGTACATCCTCCCATTATGCCAACATATCCAAAGTTTCCTTTATGAGAGTTTTCATCTCTTTTAGGAAATATACATTTTATTTCTTCTTTTGTTATTTCTTTTAACATTATATCCTCCATAAAAACTGTACTTGTTCCATTTTTTAATTTCTTATATGTTCCAATGATGTCCACAATTTTTTGCAAATTTATCATCATGTTATAATATTAAAAATTTTTTGTCAATTTTTAATTTTTTAGTTCAGTGGTAACGAATAAAAAATTTTTTATTCGAAAATCAGTATTTTTATTGAATATTTTTATATACTTTTTCGCAT
>CALYAJ010000077.1 GCA_944393485.1 uncultured Clostridia bacterium | reverse complement strand
TAAATAATTAAAATAAATAATTAAAATAAATAATTAAAATAAATAATTAAAATAAATAATTAAAATAAATAATTAAATAAGTAATTAAATAAATAATTAAAATAAATAATTAAAATAAATAATTAAATAAATAATAAAATAAATAATTAAAATAAATAATTAAAATAAATAATTAAAATAAATAATTAAATAAGTAATTAAAATAAATAAAATAATTAAATAAATAAAATAAATTAAATAACAAAAGAATTAATAAAATTTATTGATAAATTTAAAATTCATATTAATAAATTAATTAATAAAAAACAAAAGATATAAAAATTTTAATAATAAACAAAAAAGGAGTATTAATATGGATATTAAATTTGATGAAGATTTAAATAATAATTTGGAAATTGAAAAAGAGCAAAAAAATTTTTTAGAAACAACAATTGGAAAAATTATAAATACAGGACTTGATGCTGGTATAAAATTTTTATTACCTGATTTAATAGAGGATGAAGTAATAGAAGTAAAAGATGCTATTTTTGAAGATGGAATAAAAGAAGGAATTAATACAGCAATTGATAATGCACTTAATATAGGAAAAAGTTTTTTAGGAATAATAACAGGAAAATTCGAAAATGTAAATCAAATACAAAAGGCGATAGAAAATGGAGGAATAATAGATTCATTATCTAGTATTTTGGATAAAACGTTAGATAAAATAAATAGTAATGGAAAAATAAATGAAAATATTATTAATGTTATTAAAAAAGGAAAAAATATTATTTTAGATAATGTAAGTACAAATATAGAAGATATGCTAGAGAAAGAAGATACAAAATTAGAAAAATTTAAAAATAATATAAATGAATGGAAAGAAGCTTTTAATAATAAAGATTTTGAAACAATGGAAGATAGAATAAAAATCATAAAAGAAAATTTAGAAGAAGTTATTCCAATTGAAAATATAATTAATGAAGCAAAAATAGTAGAAAATATTCACGAAAAAATAAAGAATAATAATAAAGATTTTAATATATCTGAATTAGAATTAGAAGCAGCTAAAGTGTTAGTTTAAAATATCTTTTTCTTTTAAATCCGTAAGTTTTTCCGTAATTTTTCTTGCATATTTTTTGTCGTTTTAGTATAATACATTGTGTAGCGTAAAAAAAGAAAAGAGGGAAAAAAATGGACAATCCAGACGGAAAAATTGTTGAAAGAGACATCGAAGACGAGATGAAAACTGCGTATATAAGTTATGCTATGAGTGTTATCGTACAAAGAGCTTTGCCTGATGTAAGAGATGGTTTAAAGCCAGTTCATAGAAGAATATTATATGCAATGCACGAAGATGGAATAACTTCTGATAAGCCATACAGAAAATGTGCTAATACTGTTGGATCTGTTTTAGGAAGATATCATCCACATGGAGATTCATCAGTATATGATGCTATGGTTAGAATGGCACAAGATTTCTCTTTAAGATATATGTTAATAGATGGACATGGAAATTTTGGTTCTATCGATGGTGATGGAGCTGCAGCAATGAGGTATACAGAAGCAAGAATGTCTAAAATTGCTGAATATATGTTAACAGATATTGAGAAAAATACTGTAGACTTTATGCCAAACTATGATGATAGACTACAAGAACCAACTGTTTTACCATCTAAGATACCACAATTACTAATAAATGGTTCTTCTGGTATTGCAGTAGGAATGGCAACAAATATACCACCACACAATTTAACGGAAGTAGTTGATGGAGCAATCCAAATTATAGATCATCCTGAAACAACAGATGAAGAATTAATGTCAATAATAAAAGGACCAGATTTCCCAACAGGAGGAATTATATTAGGAAAAGAAGGTATAAGAGATGCTTATAAAACAGGTAGGGGAAAAATAATTGTAAGAGCAGAAGCAGAAATAGAAGAAATGCCAAATAATAAACAAAGAATAGTTGTACATTCATTACCTTACCAAGTTAATAAAGCTAGATTAATCGAAAATATATCTAAATTAGTAAGAGAAAAGAGAATAGAAGGTATTTCTGAACTTAGAGATGAATCAGATAGAAATGCGAGAGTTAGAATTGTAATTGAATTAAAGAGAGATGCAAGAGCTCAAGTAGTATTAAATCAATTATATAAAAATACTCAAATGCAAGATACTTTTGGAGCAATATTATTAGCATTAGTTAATGGTGAACCAAGAATCTTAACATTAAGACAATGCTTAGATTATTATATAGAACATAGAAAAACTGTAGTTGTAAGAAGAACAAAATTTGAATTAGACAAAGCACTAGCTAGAGCACATATTTTAGAAGGATTAAGAATAGCTATTGATAATATTGATGAAGTTATTAGTATAATAAGATCATCATATGATGACGCAAAAGAAAGATTAATGGAGAGATTTTCATTAACGGATATTCAAGCTCAAGCAATTTTAGATATGAGATTAAAAACTTTATCAGGATTACAAAGAGAAAAAATAGAAGAAGAATATAAACAATTAATGGAATTAATTGCTCATTTAAGAGAAATATTAAGTAATGAAAAATTAGTATATGATATTATAAAAGAAGAATTAACAGAAGTTAAAAATAAATTTGGAGATGAAAGAATAACACAAATAAAACCTGCAGAAGGTGATATTGAAGAAGAAGATCTAATAAAAGAAGAACAAACAATAGTAGCATTAACTCATTTTGGATATATTAAGAGAATGCCTGCTGATACATATAAAAGTCAAAAACGTGGAGGCAAAGGAATTACTGGTATATCTACAAGAGCAGAAGATTTTGTTTCTGAAATATTTACAGCTTCAACACATGATACTATTTTATTCTTTAGTAATAAAGGTAAATTATATAGATTACGTGGATATGAAATTCCAGAAGCAGGAAGAACAGCTAAAGGTACTGCAATAGTAAATCTATTAAGTCTAGAAAATGGAGAGAAAATAACAGCTGTAATACCTATTTCAAATTTTGCAGAAGGTAAATATTTATTAATGGGAACTCAAAAGGGATTCATTAAGAAAACTGCTTTAACAGAGTATAATTCTGCAAGAAAAACAGGACTTCAAGCTATTACATTAAAAGAGGATGACGAATTGATTGCTGTTAGATTAACAGATGGACAAGATAATGTTGTATTAGTTACAGAAAATGGAATGAGTATAACATTTACTGAACAAGAAGTTAGACCTATGGGAAGAACAGCACAAGGAGTTATAGGAATTAAATTAAGCGAAGGTGACAAAGTAATAGGAATGGAATCAATAATTCCAGGATTAAAAGGTACACTTTTGGCTATCACAGAGAATGGATTTGGAAAAAGAACTGAACTAGACGAGTATAGAGTACAAAATAGAGGCGGTAGAGGAGTAATAACATACAAAGTTACTCAAAAAACAGGAAAACTAGTAGGTTGCAGAGTTACTGGAGAGACTAATGATGTAATGATGATAACTGATACAGGAACAATTATAAGAATAAGTGTAAAAGATGTTAGTGTATTAGGTAGATCTACACAAGGCGTAACATTAATGAGAACTAATGATGGTGGAAAAGTTGTTAGTATAGAACTAGTTGAACCAGAAGAAAATAATGATTAAATATAAGAGACCTGAATTTATTTAGGTCTCTTTTTCGTACAAAATAAAATTAAACTTTTTATTATTAATAAAACTGGATTTAATATTATTTTTAGTATACAATTAATACGAAAAATGATAAAGATTACGGAGATGATAATATGAAAGAAAATATAAATGAAACTATGATGCAATATTTTGAATGGTATTTACCAGAAAATTGCGAGCTATGGAAGAAGGTTGCAAGTGAAGCAAGCTATTTAGACAGTATTGGAATAACTTCTGTATGGTTACCACCAGCATATAAAGGAGAAGGTGGCAGTAAGGATACGGGCTATGGTGTATATGATTTATATGATTTGGGAGAATTTGACCAAAAAGGTTCTATAGCAACAAAATACGGAACTAAAGATGAATACATTAATGCAATAAAGGTATTAAAAGGAAATAATATACAAGTATATGCAGATATTGTTTTAAATCATCGTATGGGAGCTGATGGAACTGAAGAAGTAATGGCTATTGAAGATCAACCAAATAATAGAAATGTTGAAATAAATAAACCAGCACTAATTCAAGCATGGACTAAATATAATTTTGATGCAAGAAATAATAAATATTCAGATTTTAAGTGGAATTGGACACATTTTCATGGAGTAGATTGGGATGAAATTCAAAAAAGAAAAGGAATATTTAAATTCTACGGAAAACATTGGGATGTTGATGTAGACAAAGAAAACGGTAATTTTGACTATTTAATGGGAGCAGATGTAGATTTTAATAATGTAGATGTTATACAAGAGCTAAATAAGTGGGGAGATTGGTATGTAAATACTACGAATGTAGACGGATTTAGGCTAGATGCAGTAAAACATATAAGAGCAGGATTTTATAAAGAATGGCTTGAAAATATGAAAGAAGAATTTGCAAAAGACTTCTTTGCCGTAGGTGAATACTGGTCAACAAATATATCAGCAATAAATAATTATTTAAAAGAAGTAGATTATAATATGAAATTATTTGATGTACCATTACACTATAATTTATTTAATGCATCAAATTCAAGTGGTAATTATGATATGAGGACTATTTTTGATAATACATTAGTAAAAGAAAATCCGGAATATGCTGTTACATTTGTAGATAATCATGATACTCAGCCAGGTCAGTCTTTATTTTCATGGATACAAGAATGGTTTAAACCGTTGGCATATGCACTTATTTTACTAAGAAAAAATGGAATTCCATGTATATTTTATGGTGACTATTACGGAATACCACATGATAATATTCCATCTAAAAAGAAAATTATAGAATGTATGATAAAAGCTAGAAAACATTTTTGTTATGGAAAACAAAAAGATTATTTTAAAGATGAAAATATAATTGGTTGGGTAAGAGAAGGAGATGTAGATCATACAGATTCTGGAATCGCAGTAGTTATGAGTGATAATGTTGGAGGAAGCATAGAAATGAATGTAGGCGAAAGACTTGCGGATACAGTATTTTATGATTGTACAGGAAATTTACAAGAAACAGTGTATGTTGACTCAGACGGAAATGGAATATTTTATTGTCCACCAGGAAGTGTTTCTGTTTGGATAAAAAAAGATAATATATATGATAAAGAAAATAGTAAAGATTAAGAAATATATATTTATTTAAAAGAATTTAATAAAATAATATATTTCTTTAAACAATTAATGGGGAGCAATCATTGCTCCCATTAATTTTAAAATATAATTTCTTGGTGGCAATCTAGGGAAAAAAACATAAAAAATAACAAAAAATAAAATAAATTAATTAAAATTGTTTTTAAATAAAACGCTTGATATATAAGCATTTTATAAAATAATATAAAATATTTTTAAATAAAAAAAGAGGCAAATTGCCTCAAATTTGGTTGCGGGGAGTGTGCAAGAAGATTGGTATATTGCACATTTCAGCACTTATTGGGGGCAATAATGGTAAAATAA
>CALYAJ010000076.1 GCA_944393485.1 uncultured Clostridia bacterium | reverse complement strand
TATATAACATATAGATATACTAGAGAATTAGTAAGAAAAGCAAATACAACAGATAAATCAATTAAAGAATTAATTGAAGGAGAAAATGAATATTGGAATAGTGAGAATTCTAATAAAAACGCAGAAGTAGTTACAACACAAAGAGATTACTTAGCAGGAATAACAAGTACAGATATAACAAGAAGATTTTTACTCCCTGAAGATATAGTAGCGGCACATGATGCAGGTATTATACATTTTCATGATGCTGATTATTTTGCGCAAAATGCACTTCATAACTGTGAATTAATAAATTTAGATGATATGTTACAAAATGGAACAGCAATAAATGGCGTAATGATGGAGAAACCACATAAATTTTTAACAGCAGCAACAATAGCAACACAAATTATACTTGCAGTTACGTCATCAAGTTATGGTGGAGCAACGGTATCTCTTACTCATTTAGCTCCATTTGTAAGATTAAGTTATGAGAAATATTTAAAAAAATATCAAAGCAGACATTTAAGCAAAGAACAATGTGAAAAATTTGCAATGCAAGATACTAAAAAAGAGGTTGAAGACGGTGTACAAACATTTAATTATCAAGTAAATTCTATGACAAATACAAATGGACAAGCACCATTCTTATCAGTTTGCATGTATTTAGGCGAAACTGAAGAATATAAAGAAGAACTTGCAATGATAATCGAAGAATTCTTAAAACAAAGAATATTAGGCTTCAAAAACGAAAAAGGTGTATATATAACACCAGCATTTCCAAAACTTTTATATGTGCTTGAAGAAGATAATATTCATGAAGATAGCAAATATTGGTACTTAACAAAACTTGCTGCAGAATGTACAGCAAAAAGAATGGTTCCTGACTACATATCAGAAAAAATGATGTTAAAATACAAGAAAAACATCTTAGGTGATGGAGATTGTTATCCATGCATGGGATGTAGATCATTCTTAACTCCTGATAGAATGTTAAATATAGGAAATATAGCAAAAGCTAAGAATTATGTAGAAGGAAAAGGTAAATATTATGGTAGATTTAATCAAGGTGTTGTTACAATAAATTTACCAGATGTTGCACTTTCTGCTGACGGTGATATGAAGGAATTCTGGAAGATATTTGATGAAAGATTAGAATTATGTCATAGAGCATTACAAATAAGACATAAGAGATTAAGTAAAGTAACAAGTGATGTGGCACCTATCTTATGGCAACATGGAGCATTAGCAAGATTAGAAAAAGGTGAATCAATACATGAATTATTGCATCATGGATATTCAACAATATCACTTGGCTATGCAGGTCTATATGAATGCGTTAAAGTTATGACAGGACACAGTCATACAGATAATGGACCTGGAAAAGAATTTGGATTAAAAGTAATGCAACATCTAAATGATGCAACAAATAAATGGAAAGCAGAAGAAGATTTAGATTATTCAGTTTATGGAACACCAATAGAGTCAACAACATATAAATTTGCTAAATGTTTAAGAGAAAGATTTGGAACAGTAAAAGGAATTACAGATAGAAATTATATTACTAATTCATATCATGTTCCTGTATTCGAAGAAATAGATGCATTTTCTAAATTAAAATTAGAAAGTGAATTCCAAATATTAAGTCCAGGTGGAGCTATTTCATATGTTGAAACACCAAATCTACAAGGAAATATAGATGCAGTAATCGAAATAATTCAATTTATTTATGATAATATTATGTATGCAGAACTTAATACAAAATCTGACTATTGCCAAAAATGTGGTTATACTGGAGAAATATTAATAGATGATGATTTAGAATGGTATTGCCCAAATTGTGGAAATAGAGACCATAACACATTAAATGTTGCAAGACGTACATGTGGATATATCGGAACAAACTTCTGGAATAAAGGAAGAACACAAGAAATAAAAGAGAGAGTTTTACATATTGATAATAAGGAGGCATAATTATGAGATACAATTTAATTAGAAAAATGGATATATCAAATGGACCAGGAGTAAGAGTATCTATATTTATGCAAGGTTGTCCTTTTCATTGTAAAAACTGCTTTAATCCAGAAACATGGGACTTCGAAGGTGGAAAAGAATTTACACAAGAAACAATAGATAAAGTACTTGAATTAAGCAACAAAAAAGAGGTAAAAGGATTATCAATATTAGGAGGAGAGCCAATGGCTCCTACTAATATTGAAGGAACTGCAAAACTTGCAAAAGCATTTAAAGAAAAATATCCTGAAAAAAATGTATGGGCATGGTCTGGATATAAATACGAACAAATAAAAGATAAAGATGCATTAAAATATATTGATGTATTAGTTGATGGAAATTATGAAGATAATTTACATGATCCAACATTAAAATGGAAAGGTTCCTCTAACCAAAGAGTTATAGATGTTCAAAAAAGCTTAAAAAACGGTGGAATTAATTTATTAAAATAGGGATGTCCTCAAAATTCATATTATTAAAAATATTTTAGAAATAAAGCAGGCAATTTATTGTAAGTTGCCTGCTTTTGTGTTATTATGCAAATAAATCTATTTATAAAGTTTGGAGTATAAAAATGAATATTAATGTAAACAATGTTAACTTATATTATGAAGTCTATGGTAAAGGAATTCCAATAATATTACTACATGGTAATAGTGAAACTCACGAAATTTTTGATAAATTAATTGAAAAATTAAAAGATAAGTATAAAGTATATGCAATTGATAGTAGATGTCATGGAAAAAGTGAAGATACAAATAAGATTTCTTATGAATTAATGAGAGATGATATAATTTCTTTTATACGAAAATTAAAAATAGATAAACCAATATTATATGGATTTAGTGATGGAGGAATTATAGGATTATTAGTTGCCATTAAGGAGCCAGATATATTATCTAAATTAATAATTAGTGGAGTAAATTTAAATCCAAATGGTATGAAAAAAAAGATGTTATTTTTTTGTAAACTTGCTTATTTAATTAAAAAAAATAAATTATTTAAAATGATGTGTGAAGAACCAAATATACAAATTAAAGATTTAGAAAAAATTAAAATACCAACTATTGTTTTAGCTGGAGAAAAAGATATAATAAAGATGAAACATACAAAATTAATTGCAAATACAATACCAAATAGTAAACTTGAAATTATAAAAAATGAAGATCATGGAAGCTATATTATTAATACAGATAAGATATATAATATTATAAAAAAATATATATAAATTAAGGGGAGGCTTAAAATGAGTAAAGAAAATGAAAAAACATTAAAAATATATGATGATAAGGCAGGTACATATTTAAAAACAAGTATTGCACATGATAATTTAGATCCAGAAAAGGCAAAACGTAAAAGCGAAAAGTTGCATAAATTTATAAATGGAAATATTGGTACATTACCTAAAGGTGCTAAAGTATTTGAATTTGGTTCAGGAGATGGAAAAAATGCGAAATATATAGAAGACTTAGGATATGATATGACAGCGAGTGATGTAGCAGAAGATTTTATTAATGCAACCAAATCTACAGGTGTAAAAACTATAAAATTTAATGTTTTAGAAGACCGCTTTAAAGAAAAATATTCAGGAGTTTTTGCATGGAGAGTATTTGTTCATTTTACAAAAGAGGATGCTTTGCAAGTATTAAAGAAAACTTATGATGCACTAGAAGATAATGGAATATTCGTTTTTAATGTAATGAACCGTGAAGGAAAAGCTGTTGATGAGGAATGGGTGGATTTCCCTAATGAATATCATATGGGAGCAGACCGCTTTTTTAAATACTTTAAGGAAGAAGACATGAATGAAATTATTGAACAAACAAAATTTAAAGTTTATGATTTTCATAAAGAAGGTGGAACAAATAATAATAAATGGCTAGTATATGTTCTAAAGAAAGAGATTTAAGAAAGAGCTAGATATATTAAAAAAAAGGAAAAAGGAATGCCTTTATTTCGTAATAGGAGGGAAAATGAAAATGAAAGTAATAACAGTTTGTGGAAGCTATAAATATAAAAATGAAATGCAAGAAATTACAGAGAAAATGGCTCTAAAAGGAAATTGTATGTTAACACCAATTGAGCTTACTAAGCATAACAAAGAAGCATATACAAAAGAAGAATGTTTAACACTTGGTAAAATGCATAAAGATAAAATAAAATTATCTGATGCAATATTAGTTGTAAATGTAGATGGATATATTGGCGATAGCACTAAAAGTGAAATTGAATATGCAAAATCCTTAAATAAAGAAATTTTATATTATACTGATTTAATTAAATAGAATTCGGAGGGAGTATATTTATGCCAAAAATAGTATTTATTAGACATGCTGAATCAGAATATAATAGAGATGGTATTTGGGCTGGTAGAGTTGATTGTAGCTTAACAGATAGAGGAATAAAATCAGCTAAAGAATTAGGAAAATCTTTGAACAATAATTTTGATGCTATATATTGTTCTCCTTTAAAAAGAACTAAACAAACTTTAGAAGCAATATTTCCCAATGCGAAACCAATCTATGATGATAGAATAGTTGAAATATCAATTGGAGAATGGGAAAATAAGAAAAAAGATTTATTTGATGAGCATTTAAGAGAATTATTTAGGAAAGGTTTATATACGCCACCAGGAGCAGAATCACATCAAGATGTTGATAAACGAGTATGTAACTTTGTAGAAGAACTATTTGAAAAATATAATAACAATGAAAAGATATTAGTAGTGACACATAATGGAATAATACGTTCTATTAAAAGAAATTTTTTAGAGCCATCTCCAAATTTAATGTCTACTAATTTAGGAATGATTTCTTTAAATGATTCAGACTATGAATACTATATAAGAAAAAGAGATTTGGAAGAAAGATAATAAATTACAAAAACAAGTAGGGATAATAATGAAAAACTTTAATTTATTTGAAGATAGTAATGATACAAAACAAGCACCACTTGCAAGTAGGATGAGGCCATTAAAATTAGATGAAATTGTAGGTCAACAACATATAATTGGAAAAGATAAATTACTTTATAGAGCAATAAAAGCTGATAGATTAGGCTCAATAATATTATATGGACCACCAGGAACTGGGAAGACTACTATTGCAAAAGTTATAGCAAATACAACAAATTCTTATTTTAGTAAATTAAATGCTACAAATGCAGGAATAAAAGATGTAGAAAAAATTATAGATGATGCAAAATTTAATTATGGTGCATACAAAAAGAAAACTATATTATTTATAGATGAGATACATAGATTTAATAAAAATCAGCAAGATTATTTACTTCCATTTGTTGAAGATGGTGTTGTTACTTTGATTGGTGCAACTACAGAAAATCCATATTTTGAAGTGAATAATGCTTTACTTTCAAGATGTAGAATATTTGAATTAAAACCATTAGAAAAAACAGATTTGATGAATATAATTGATAGAGCACTAAAAGACAAAGAAAAAGGCTTGGGCGAAATTGATATTACTATTGATGATGATGCAAAAGAATTTTTAGCAGATATGGCAAATGGAGATGCAAGAAGTGTTTTGAATGCATTAGAATTAGCATATTTAACTACAACTCCTGAAAGTGATGGAAGCTTACATATAACTCTTGAAGTTGCAGAAGAATGTATTCAGAAAAAAGCAATAAGATATGATGTTAATGGAGATAACCATTATGATGCAATTTCAGCTTTTATAGAATCTATGAAACATACTGAACCAGATGCAACATTATATTATCTTGCAAGAATGCTAGTTGCAGGTGAAGATATTAAATATATTGCAAGAAGAATTTGTGTATGTGCATCAGAAGATGTAGGACTTGCAAATTCTGAAGCTTTGGAAGTTGCAACAACAGCTATGATTGCTGTTGAAAGAGTTGGAATGCCAGAGGCGTCAAAAATATTAGCACATGCAGCATTATATGTTTGCTGTTCTCCAAAATCTGATACAGTTTGTGGGATTTTATATGCTATGAAAGATGTAGAAAAAACAGGGAATATTCCTATTCCACCATTTTTACAAGATGCAAGCTATAAAAATGCATATAAGTTAGGTAGAGGAGTTGGAATGGATGATATACATGCATTTCCAA
>CALYAJ010000075.1 GCA_944393485.1 uncultured Clostridia bacterium | reverse complement strand
GATGCATTAGAAGAAGCTGGATTAGAATTTGTAGAAGCAGAAGTACAAATGGTTCCAACTACATATGTTTCTTTAAGCGAAGCAGATGGAGAAAAAATGCAAAGATTAATAGATAATCTAGAAGATTTAGATGATGTTATGAATGTATACCATAACTGGGAACAATAAAAAAATAAATTTAATAGTAATAAAAAATATTTTAAACGCATATACATATAGTATATGCGTTTTTTCGTATTAAGAGAAAAAGTGATTAAGTCAAGAAAGGAATATTATGGTATATAATGATATTTTAAGATATTTTCCTAAAAGAATAGAAAATGTAATTTCTGAATATATAAAATCAAACAATACAGTTATAGAAGAAATAAGATTAAGAGCAGAAAAGCCAATCATAATAAAACATACAAAAGGTGAGGATATATTAAAAATAACAGTATCTATTAATGAAATATTAGAAACATTGCAACATGTATGTGATAACTCTATATATACATATCAAAATCAAATATGTAATGGATATATAACTGTAAAAGGCGGACATAGAATTGGAATTACAGGTAGTGCAGTAGTATCAGATGGAAAAATTACAAATATAAATTATATATCTAATTTAAATTTTAGAATTGCAAGACAAGTTATAGGTTCAAGTAATGAAATTTTACGATATGTAATAAATCTAGAAAATAATACAATTTATAATACTTTAATTGCCTCTCCTCCAGGAGCAGGAAAAACTACTATATTAAGAGATTTAGTAAGACGTTTAAGTGATGGAATAGAACAAATTAAATTTAAAGGAAAAACAATTGGACTTGTAGATGAAAGAGGAGAAATAGCAGCAGTATATAAAGGAATTGCTCAAAATGATGTAGGGATTAGAACAGATGTAATGGACAATATTAGTAAAGATATTGGAATGAAATTATTAATAAGATCTATGTCTCCACAAATAATAGTTGCAGACGAAATAGGAAAATTGGAAGATGTAATAGCAATAAATTATGCAGTATGTTCTGGAATAAAAGGAATATTTACTGCACATGGAGGAAGCTTAAATGAATTAAAACTAAATCCAGCAATAAAAGATATAATAAGTAAACATATATTTGAAAGAATAATTTTTCTAAATAATAAAGAACATGGAAAACTAGATAAAATATATGCATTAGACAAAATTAATAATGATTATGTAATAATTTAAGTTCTAAATAATTATATTAATGCATATATATTAATAGAGGTTAGATATGGAAATTTTAAAATTCATAATATTATTAATAATTGCTGGAATGTGTGTAAGTTTAGGATTAATAAAATCAAATAAATTTAATCTACGAGTAATTGACTTAATGGAACTTAAAAAAGCCTTAAATTTAATTCTCACTCGAATTAGATATACATATGAGCCACTTCCGGAGTTGTTTTTTGAAGTAAGTAAAAATGTAAATCCAAATATATCAGAAATGTTTATTAATGCTAAAACGAAAATGGACAAGAACATAATTGCCGGAGAAGCCTGGGAATTAGCAGTAGATGAATCATCTAATAATTTTTCTAAAGAAGATATAAATATAATAAAAGGATTATCCAAATTGTTAGGACAAACTGATTTAGAAGGGCAAGTATCTCAAATTAATTTAACATTAAAATTATTGGAAGAACAAATTGTACAAGCAAACCAGGAAAAAATAAAAAATACAAAATTATATAGAACTTTAGGTGCAACCATAGGTTTAGCAATTTTGATAATTTTTATTTAAAGGAGAATACATATGGATATAAGCTTATTGTTTAAAATAGCAGCAATAGGAATATTAGTAGCAGTACTATATCAGGTACTTGTAAGAGCTGGAAGAGAAGATCAAGCAATGATGACTACTCTTGCAGGATTAATAATAGTTCTTACATTAGTTATTAAAGAAATAAGCACATTATTTACGACTGTTAGAACTATGTTTAATTTATAGGGATGAGGAGACGGTTCTAAAAATTCCTATTAATTTAAAATTTTTTTTGATATGGAAAAATAACCGTCAACTTTTCCATATAGGAGCAAATATGGATATTATTAAATTTGTTGGTATTGGAATTGTTGCCGTAATTATTATAACTATTATTAAACAATATAAACCTGAATTTGCAATATATGTATCTATAATAGCTGGAATAATAATATTTTTTATGGTGTTTGATGGATTGGCAGGAATAATAAATTTGATAAATGAACTGACAACCAAAGCAAATATAAATAGTGAATTTATAAAAATATTATTAAAAATAACTGGTATAGCATTTCTTGCTGAGTTTGCAGTTCAGATTTGTAATGACTTAGGCGAAAGTGCACTTGCAAATAAAGTTGATTTAGGAGGAAAAGTTATAATTATTAGTTTATCAATTCCAATATTATCGTCATTAATAGAATCAGTAACTACAATTTTGCCTTAAAGGAGAGTACAAATGAAAAAAGTAGTTTTTACCATAATATTAATTTTAATACTAGGTACAAATATTTCCTTTGCAGATACTGAAGACGATGTTATAAATTCACAAATGGATTCATTTAATATTTCAAATTTTATTAATGAAGCTAATAAATATACAGAAGATATACTAGAAGATATTGATATAGGTGAATTACTAAACAATGCTATAAAAGGTGAGATAGACAATAATGAACTTTTAAAAAATATATTTCCTCTTCTAGGTGATGAAATAAAAGAAGCTTTAAAAGTTATGGTAAGTATTATAGTAATTGTTTTAATACATAGTGTATTTAAAAGCATAGCAGATAACTTAAATAATAAAAGCGTATCTCAAATTACATATTATGTGCAATATATATTAATAGCAACTGTAATAATGAATAATTTTTCAAATATTATAGCTTTATTAAAAGATACAATAACTAATATGACAGGATTTTTGCAGAGTCTATTTCCTCTTCTTATGACATTAATGCTTGCATCAGGAAGTGTTGTATCTGTAAATATGATTCAACCAATTATTCTATTTATAATAAATTTAATTTCTAATATATTTCAAACAATAATCATACCAGCAGTTTTAATAGGAACAGCATTAGCAATAGTATCAAAAATTTCAGATAGAATCCAAATAGACAAGTTATCAAAATTTATAAAATCAAGTTCCGTATGGGTAATTGGTATACTTCTAACGATTTTTGTTGGAGTACTCTCTATAGAAGGAACATTAGGAAGTAGTGTGGATGGTATAACAGCCAAAACTGCTAAAGCTGCAGTTTCAAGTTTTATTCCTGTAGTAGGCAAAGTATTAGGTGATGCAGTAGATACAGTTATTGGATGTTCATCAATTTTAAAAAATGCAATTGGAATTGTTGGAGTAATAGTTGTAATTGCAATATGTATTTTACCAATTATAAAACTTGCAGTTATAACTATAATTTATCATCTTACAGCTGCAATATGTGAGCCAATAGCGGATTCTAAAGTAATTTCTTTAATTTCACAAATGGCAGATACTTTTAAAATTTTACTTGCAATATTATGTGCAACAAGTGTGATGATGATAATAGGTGTAACTTTAGTTATTAATATTTCTAATACAGGATTAATGTATAGGTAGGTTATTATGATTTCTTGGTTTAGTAGTTGGGCAAAAGGCATTATATTAGCAGTTGTTATTGTAACAATTTTAGAGATGATTTTGCCTGAAGGAAAAAATAAAAAGTATATAAAGATTGTTATGGGAGTATATATAATGTTTAGTATTGTATCTCCAATAATTTCTAAAATAACAAATTCTGAAATTAGTTTAGATATAAGTAAATATGAAAATATTTTAGGTAGTGGAAGTACAGTACAAGCAAGTTCCGACTTAAATACTGTAAATAGCCAAAATATAGAGAATATATATTTAAATAGTATAAAAACAAATGTTAAAGAAGAATTAGAAAGAAAAGGTTATGAATGTGAAACGGTTAATATTACTGCAAATATAAATATAGAAAAACAAGAAGCAGAAATTTATAAAATTGATATCACTGGTGTAACAGAAAAAGAAGATGATTCTATAAAAAAAGTAAATAAAGTTATAATTGGAGAAGCAGAAGATAATAAAGAAACTAATAATACATTAACTACGGGACAAATTAATGAATTAAAAGAACATTTTTCTGATAAATATGAAATAGAGAAAAATAAAATATTTATTAATGGTAAGTAGGAGGTGGAATATGCTAAAGGATAAATTGGAAAAAGTCAAAAATGAACTTACTAAAACTGATAATAAAAATAGTAAAAAGAAAATTGAAAATATAGTGATAGGAATTTTAATATTATTAATTACAGTTATAGCTATTAATGCAATATTATCAGACAAAGACGAAGAAGAAACTGTAGTAAATGAAATAGAAAATAACAATGTGAATTTTCAAGCAAGTAATACAGATTTAGAAACAAGACTGGAAAATATATTATCAAAAATAGAAGGAGTTGGTAAAGTTGAAGTACTAATTAATTATTCTGAAACAGAACAAGTTGTTGCAATGTATAACGAAAATAAGAAAGAAACAGCAACAGAAGAGCAGGACGAGTCAGGTGGAACAAGAATTATAAAAGAAAATGATGTTCAAAAAGATGTAATATATCAAGAGAAAGATGGAGAAAAAATACCTATAACTCAAAAAACTATAATGCCTAAAATAGAAGGAACGATTATAACAGCAGAAGGTGCTGGAAGCACAGAAGTCCAAGAAAAAATTATAAATGCTGTGGAAGCAGCAACAGGGCTTGCTTCTCATAAAATTCAAGTGTTTGAAATGTCTAAATAGGAGGTTTATATGAATTTAAAAAGTATAAATAGAAATCAGATTGTATTATTTGTTGTTGCATTAATGTTAATAACTGCAGGATATTTAAATTATACTATGCAAGCTACAGAAGTTTCTAGTAATATAATTTCTGAAAATGAGGTAGCTGCAATTGGTGATGCAAAATTAGTTTCTAGTAATAATCTTATTACAAATGATATTGATTCAAATATTATTACAAAAGAAACAAGTGCAGAAGTAAATGAACAAGAAAATGATGAGGAAGATGATTATTTTGCAAGCTCTAGACTTGGAAGAAATACAATGTATTCACAAATGATAGAAAGTTATCAAAATTTATTAGACAATAGCAATGTTGGTGAAGAACAAAAAACAGTTGCAACACAGGAAATTACAAATATAAATAATATTCAGAATAGTATTATGATATGCGAAAATTTAATTAAAACAAAAGGTATAGAAGATGTTGTTATTTTTGTAAATGATAAAAGTATAAGTGTTATTGTTAAAGCAGATAAATTAGAAAATGATACAATTGCTCAAATACAAAATATTATTGCAAGAGAAATGGATGCAGAGATAGAAAATATTCATATAAGTAATAAGTAACTTGAACAATTTTACATAAAATGGTAAAATATACTTGCAGCTATTGAAAAAAATCTTTTTCTTACATTCATATCACATTCAAAATAGGAGGAAATTTATGCGTATAATAATTTATCTTATTGCCTATGTAACTATATTACAGGCATTTGGTTTTGTTTTTGCGTTAGAGTATTTAATTGCAAAAAAGAAAATTAGACGGTTTTATAAACTTATCCTGAATATAGGAGAGATAATGTTTGCAATAGTATTTGGAGTTTTCCCAAGTGTCTTGCTCTCGATTAATTGCAATGTTAATTGGAAAGATATCCATATGATTATGGTAATTTTGGATATATTAATATCCAAAATTGCAGTAAAGGTATTAATAAAATTTGGCATAAAAATACCAGATTTAGAAAATTAGAAATTTAAATTTATATGTAAGAGAAAGTCGGAGGCGAAAGCCTCTGTTTTTTTGTTGTATAAGAAAAATTACTTTTTCCTATACAACAAAAATAAGATTGCATAGAAAAATTGCATAGCAATTTTCCACGTCTGCAAATCTTTACGCTTCTTCGTGAAATTAAATATAAATAGTTAAATTAAAAAAAAGTAGAGAAAAGTTCTCGCGAAGCAAAATTTGTATTTTTGTTAGTGTAAAATAAGTTCGGGAAAATTAAAAAAATAAATAAGATACCAAATTCAAAATTGTGTTAAAATAAAAAAAATCAAAAACAAATTTTTAACCAATGAAAGGGGTATCTTATGGAAAATAT
>CALYAJ010000074.1 GCA_944393485.1 uncultured Clostridia bacterium | reverse complement strand
AAAGTGTGATATTAAATCTTTAATAACATATCCGAGAGCAATTTCCTCTATAAGAGGATTTACCATATGAACCTCGACTTGTATAGCTAATTACACTTTCCATTTCATAATTTTCCTCCTACATTTTTCTCATATTTTATTCTTCAATATTTTCAATTTTATTAATATTAGGATATTGACTAAATAATTTGAATCTAATTCCCGTTGTGTAAATTTTATATTTTCCACCTATTTCTATTGAAGAATATATATCTGTGCTATTAAACTTCCATATAAAAAGT
This sequence comes from uncultured Clostridia bacterium, assembly GCA_944393485.1. GTDB lineage: Bacteria > Bacillota > Clostridia > TANB77 > CAG-508 > Merdicola. Next base: position 6,070 of record CALYAJ010000074.1, on the reverse strand, counting down.
AAATCTTCTATCTTGTAAGTGTTATCATTATTATCTGTAATTATATATGTACCATTTCCATTATAAGTTTTTACAAATTTATCTTTTATTTCAATGACAGCTTCACTATAATTTGAATACTGAAAAATATAAGTCATAAATAGAAATATTATAATTATGATACATATAATAATTGCCTCAAAGTGACAATAAAATAATTCCGTTATAGCATTACTAATTTTATTTTTCAATTTTAGTATTTTTTCTTTCATAATACTTTTCCTCCATAAATATAAAATAGGAAAGTAGAACTATCTCTACTTCCTTATTTTTTCTGTATTAGAATGGCAAATCGTCATTAGCTGGTATCTCAAAATCGCTGTCATCATTTGTCTGCCCAGAATTATTTGCAAAGGGGTCTTGTGAAGCACCAGAATCCTTTTTACCTTCAGCAAAATATGCTTCTTCTGCTACCACTTCTGTTGCATAATGTTTTACACCTTGGTCATCATCCCAACTTCTTGTTTGCATCCTTCCAATAATTCCTACTTGTTGACCTTTATGATAATATTTTTGACAAAATTCTCCTAATTTACTCCATGCAACAATGTTAATAAAATCTGCTTGTCTTTCTTCTCCTTGTCTTACAAATCTTCTATTTACTGCTAATGTAAATGAGCAAACAAGAGTATTACTACTTTGTGTATATCTCACCTCTGGCTCTTTTGTTAATCTTCCCATTAAAATTACTTTATTCATATTTTTTATCTCCCTTCTTTTTATGAAATTTTTTTATATTTATTGAATATACTTCTATTGATTTATCATATATTCTACACATAATAACATTATTTTTATGACGGAAATAGTTTGTTTTCTTCAATTTTTCTAATATTTTTTGCTTCTTTGATTCTTCTGTTATTGGATAATCTCCATTATAATTAAATGTTTCTGGAAGCAAATCACATTCTACATATCCTTTAATAACTCTTTCTAATGCCTCTTTTATTGCATCTTCTTTATTTTTATGTAGTCCAAAAAAATCAACACATTCCATAATATCATCATCATAACTGTGATATGTAAATTCATACACCAGGTATAAATCCATTTTAAAGCTCCTTCCATTTTTATTCTATTTTTATTTCTTCAATTTTTATATAATATACACTTTGCTTTTGTTCTTCTTTCTTTTCTTCTTTGTATAAATGTACTTCCTTACAATAAATAAAAGGATTATTGAATTTTTTTAAATCTTCATCTATAAAGTATTTTTCTAATCCTTCTTTTAATAATTCTTGTGCATATTGATTTGCCCTTTTCTTCTCATAAAAGCCTTTAAAAAAAGTGATGGTAGGTTTTAATTTTTCCTCTACATCACCAAAATCAAATTCATATACGAGATAAAGAAAAGTATCTTCATTTTGCAAATTACTTATTCCTTTTTGTATAATTTTATAATCATCTATTTCATACATTGTATTTAATTTTTCTTCTATCATATTAATTCTTTTAAGTGAGCCACTAGTTGCCATTTTAAACTCTAAAACAATAATACGAGTATCTTCATAATTGTTTAAATCATAGTTAAATATCTGGCTTTGCTTATATGATATAGAAGTAATTTTTGCATATGTTTTTATAAAATCTTCTATTTGCTTTAAAATCTGTGGTTTATCATTCTTTTGAATGGTCTTGTTTATTACAATAACCATTTGAAATACTGACATTCTCATATATACCTCCTTATGCAGCCATCAGCTCTAGCAAATCTTGTTGTTGATAATTTGCTTCTCGTAATTTTGTTCCAAAAAGGCATGATAAAAATTCTATTATATCATTTTTCTCCCAAATATTTTCAAAGAAAGCCATCTTTCTATAATTGTAAGGAATACCAATTGCTAATTCATATTTATTGGTACTTTTCTTAAATTGACTTGGACATAGATATCCATTTTCAATTGTTCGCAAAAATACTTCTAACCAATAATTAATGTATATGTTATTCTCGTCATTTTTTTTAGACTTTTTTCCATATACATATATCTCTCTTGGTAAGTTAATAAGAGGTGATGAAATAAAAAATTCATCTTCTTTTAAATAATCATCTTTATTTACTCTTACTCTACAACTATTTTTTAAAAAAAGTGAAGGATATTTTCTAAACTCTCCACTCTCATCTAATTTTTTTAATTTTCTATATATAATTTTTGTATTCACATTAAGCAACATCTTTTTCAGCCTCCTCATAATATTTTTGGTATAAATCTTCATAGTAATCATCCAAACTGTATGCTGGAAATGTATCAAAATAATAATCACTATATTCATATTTTCTAGGATAACATTTCTTAAAATTTGTCATGTCGATTTTTTCTCCATTCCAAATAAAGCATTTATTGGGCTTATAGATAGTTCCAGTAATTTCATCTGGAAATTCTGATGCAAATACAATTGCATTATTTCTACCATCTTTTAAAAGTCTTATATTTTTAGTATTATCTGCCACTACATATGGTTTTCCTTTACTAAATCCAACAAAAATACTGCCTAATTTTTTTAATGCAGGTAATTCCAGATTATATTTTACTTTTAAATCTAAAATAGCTTCTGTATCTGTCTTCTCTAATACTTTACTAATAAAGCCAACCGAGCTTTCAGTACCATTCATTGCCATTACTTCTTCAGAGCTTCCTTTTCTAAAAAACGGATGACAATTTTGATTAGATTTAATACCGACAGAAGCATATCTTGTATGAAATATGCACCAGTCATAATTTATCTTTTTTATTCTTGTTGCTATATCTTTTGTCGATAAATTAAGACCTTTTTCTATTTTTATTACTTTACTATTTTTCATTAAGGCATAGCCATTTCCATCTCCTCCAAATGATTTTTCTAAATAAGTCAGGAAATTTTGCATACCATATCTTTTTTCTATTTCTTTTTCTCCTTTTTTATTCATTAACACTAGTCTACACATTTTCGGTTACCTCCATGTACTTTTTTAATATTGTTTGTCCTACTTTTCTTGCCTTATTGCTGTCAAAATTTCCTTTTGATATATGATAATTTATGTATTTAGTTGTATCTATGCAAAAGTCAGTTGCTCTTATATATTGCTTTGAATTATTAAACTTTAATAGTCTAAACTCTAATGTTTCTACTGATGATCTCGTATTAAATGAATTGTATCTATCTTCTTCAAAATATTCTGAACAATAATGATTAAAATATCTTCCCCAGAATTTTTTTGTCTTTTCTTTATCCTTTCTCATATATTCTAATAGTGGTGAAAATAACTCTACTTCATAGTCTTGCATGATATATTTGTATTTTGTTCCAACATGTAAGTGAGTTCCACAACCATTATTAATATATTTAGCAAACTTATCTAATTTTCTACAAATAGCATGAAACGTTTTTCGATTTGAATATATAGGACTTTTCCATTCTGTTCCTGATATTGAACCATCATAACATCCAATAAATCCATATTTTAGAAGTTCATACAACTCAAGATTTCTTTCACCTGTTTCAAATTCAAAAGAAAATGTCATTTGTGTTTCTTTTCCTTGCTTTTCATTATTTCTTGTCGTATAGCCTTGTTGCCTACTACAACTATGACAAACATATTCTTTATTATTTATTTTATATGTATCATATAGGAGAAATTCTTTATTACAATTTAAACATTTTGCATATTGTAAAAAATTCTTAATTTTAAGCATAATATCCTCCTTTTTGCAAAAAAATAAAACTATTTAAAAAAATAGCTCTATTTAAGCTGCATTTAACATATTTATATTTCTATCTTCTCTTAATTGTTCGTCAACAGATGCTTTTTTAGCTTCTAATACATCGTGGTAGTCATATAAAACCTTTAATTCACTATATTTAATAAATATTGCAACTACTACTTGATTGTTTGTTTTTATATTAACATCTCTTATAGATTCTGCATCATCTATGAACATTGGTGTATGAATATTAGCAAGTTCATTTATTAAATTAGAAATTTCAAAATCAGCTCTCATTTTTTGTGAATGTGATAATTTTTCATATTCTCTGCCATTATATTTTACTGTATATTTATTATCATCTATGATTTCTCCAGTAGAAGTATCTACCTTATAAAACTCTATTGTAACTTTATCTAGTAGATTTTGAATCATTTTTACTTGCTTTTCTATTTTTAGCTTTCTAAATTTGTTAGCAACTTCTATTTGCTTTTCATATAATTCTTTGGTATCCGTTAATTTTTTTATAGCATCTTCTACCTTTTCTATTTGCGATTTAGCGTTTCTAATTTCTTCATTTTCCGTTTCTGCTTTTTGATTATATAGTTCAATTTCGAGTTTTTCTTCTTTTAGGCTATCTATTTGTTCTTTAAGAGTATTTATATTTTCTAATTTTTCTTTATTTTCACTTGTATTTAGCTTATTAAATAATGCTTTTTTGGAATTCATTTCTGTTAAATAATTTTTTGCTTCTTGTTTTAAATTTTCAATTGAATTTTCTAGTGTTTCTAACTCTTTATTATATTGCCTTTCTAATGCTTTCCTTAAAGCCTCATTTACTATCTTTTGTTTGCAGACTGGACATTCACTATTAACTGAAGATACATTATTGATTTTTTCTTCTATTTTTTTCTTTTTCTCTTTTGCATTTACTAAATCTTCTTTTAATATTTTAGATAGTTTTCTTTCAAGTAAGTTTATTTTATTTTTTATATCTTCTAGGTTAAATGCTCCAATTCCACCTTTTAAAAGATTTTCATATTGAGCTTCTAAATCAAGAAGTTCCATTTGCTTATCAAATGTCTTTTCTTTTCTTTCTACTTTTAAAGCTGTTAATAGATTACTTTCTTTTATGCCTTCATTTCTTTTTATTTCAAATTCAATTTCTTTTATTTTAACTCTTTTTTCCTTATTGTATTCTTTTGCATCTAGTATTGGTTCTCCTAATATATTTTGTTCTTCCTCTGTCAAGCAACTAAATACTTCTTCTTTTTCTATGTTTGGAAGTAATCTTAATAATAATTCTTTTTGTTTGTCTTTTTCCATGCTTCTAAATCTATATGGATTATATGCACATAGAAAAAATTGAATATCTTTATAAAATTTTGATAAGGCTTCTCTTGATGTCTTTACGCCATCTAGTAAAACATAGTTAGATTTTCCTTTACTTCTAAATATACTATGTTCTTCTCCTTCATTATCAATTATTGTTATTTGAGCTGTTACATTTCTTAAATTTGGTCTATTATCATCTGACACATCTTCTTGATTACCTTCACTTAAGCTATATCCTGTTATAACCCAAAGTGGAACAGAAAGAATAGTAGATTTAGTTTTATAATTATCTCCTATTATATATGTAATATTTTCATCAAAATTAACCCTTGTTCCATCAGGTAATCCTTTATATCCTCTTGTATCATCTATTGATTTTATTATCATATTTCACACCTCTTTATCTAAAAATTTGCAAATTGTTCATCTATATCATCAAATGTAAAATCACTTATTGGTTTTGCATTTGTATTAGTTGTAGTAGTATTATTCTCCATATTTTGATTATCTGGAGTAATGTTAGTTCCATTAGTTTCATCTACTGTGTTATCACCTTGAAATTCATCTAATACAAAATCATTATTTGCATTATTTGTATTGTCAAAATCATTGTTATTAGTATTGTTAGAATTATCAGGTAATTCATCTTCTATTGGAAGTGCAAAAAGTTGCTGAAACATTTGTCTATATGCTCCTGTTGAAGCCATATATGTACTTCTTCCCTTTTCTTCCGTATCACGACCTCCTGCTGGAACTTCTACTAAAATTGATTTTAACTCTGGATCTTCTGTATCTATTACTTCATATGTTACAATAAAACTTGATTCATTTTTCGTATAAGAATAATCTTTTACTTCTCCTGGCTTTATTACAATTTTGTGTTTTGCAAGTATAGGTAATAATGTGCTTACTATTTCTTCTCTTCTTATCTTACCTAACGGTATAATTTCATTCATAATATCTGAAATTTTATTATATATCATTATATATACCCTCCAATTTTTTTGATTTTTATT
>CALYAJ010000073.1 GCA_944393485.1 uncultured Clostridia bacterium | reverse complement strand
GTTCATGCTACAACAGCAACACAAAAAACAGTTGACGGAGCTTCTAAAAAAGATTGGAGAGGTGGACGTGCAGCTGCAGGAAATATTATTCCATCATCTACAGGTGCTGCAAAAGCAGTTGGAAAAGTTATACCAGCATTAAATGGAAAATTAACAGGTATGTCTTTCAGAGTTCCAACATTAGATGTTTCTGTAGTTGACTTAACATGTAATTTAGAAAAACCAGCATCATATGAAGAAATATGTGCTGCAGTTAAAAAAGCTTCAGAAAATGAATTAAAAGGAATTCTTGAATATACAGATGAGCCAGTTGTATCTTCTGATTTCTTAGGAGATCCACATACATCTATATTTGATGCAGCAGCTGGAATTCAATTAACAGATACATTTGTAAAATTAGTTGCATGGTATGACAATGAATGGGGATATTCTCATAAATTAGTTGATTTAGCTTGCTATATGGCAACAAAAGATAATATGTAATTAATATAAATTTTAGAGGTTGCTTTTTTAAGTAACCTCTAAAAGTCTGATTAATTGTTTATAGGCAAGATAATGTAATTGTAAAGGTTACATATGTGCCAATATAAAATGGACATATATGTAGCCTTTACAATTAATCCACCATCGAAATCTTTGATTTCGTACTGGTGGGATATATGCAGAGCTAATCCACCATATCTTTGGTGGGATTAAATGCATGTGCTTGTCATAAAGTTTTATTAAATAAAAGGAGTGAATTTTTATGAGTAAAAAAACAGTTAGAGATATTGACTTAAAAGGAAAAAAAGTAATCGAAAGATGTGATTTTAATGTACCCTTATTAGAAGATGGAACAATAAGAGATAACACAAGAATTGTTGCAGCATTACCAACAATAAAATATTTATTAGAACAAAATTGTGCAGTAATCTTATGTTCTCACTTAGGAAGACCAAAGGGACAAGTTGTTCCAGAAATGTCATTAGCACCAGTTGCAAAAGAATTAAGTAGCTTATTAGGACAAGAAGTTAAACTTGCAAAAGATGTAGTAGGTGAAGATGCTCAAAAATTAGCTAAAGAATTAAAACCAGGTGAAGTAATGTTACTAGAAAATGTAAGATTTGAGCCAGGAGAAGAAAAAAATGATCCAGAACTTGCTAAGAAATTTGCAGATATGGCAGAAGTATTTGTAAATGATGCATTTGGTACAGCTCATAGAGCACATGCTTCAACAGCAGGAATAGCTGATTATTTACCAGCAGTAAGTGGATTCTTAATTGAAAAAGAATTAAAATTCTTAGGAGATGCTATAAATAATCCAAAAAGACCATTTGTAGCTATTTTAGGAGGAAAGAAAGTTTCTGATAAAATAGGAGTAATTGACAGTTTATTAGAAAAAGTAGATACATTAATGATTGGTGGAGCTATGGCTTACACATTTTTTAGATCAATGGGATATACAGTAGGAAATTCTATTTGTGAAGAAGATAAATTAGATTTAGCACAAAACTTATTAAAGAAAGCTAAAGACAAAGGTGTTAAATTCATGCTTCCAGTAGATACAAAAGTAGGAAAAGAATTTAAAGAAGATACAGAAAGCAAAGTAGTAAGCTATAAAGAAATCCCAGACGGATGGGAAGGATTTGATATTGGTACAGAAACAATAAAAATGTATACTGATGAATTAAAAAATGCAGCAACAGTATTATGGAATGGACCAGTAGGATTATTTGAATTTGATCAATTTGCTGTAGGAACAAATGCTATAGCTAATACTTTAGCAGAAATTGATGCTGTTACAGTAATTGGTGGTGGAGATTCAGCTGCAGCTATAAAGAAAGCTGGACTTTCTGATAAAATGACACATATTTCTACAGGTGGAGGAGCTTCACTAGAATTCATAGAAGGAAAGAAATTACCAGGAATTGAATGCTTAATGGATAAATAAGCCACTTCCCAAATTAAGCCACTTCCCAAATCTTTGATTTGGTGAAGTGGGCTATAGCTGACGAAGTCAGCATCAATTGATGTGAAGTAGGCTATAGTTGGCGAAGCCAACTTCCACCACACATTGGTGGACTATTGTTAGCGAAGCTAACAACCTTAGACTTTAATCTTCGATATGGAGAGTAGTATATATGGAATTATTAGATGTAGTGGATGAAAACAATAATTTAATAGGAATAAAAGAAGATAAAAATATAATTCACGAAAAAGGATTATTGCATAGAGAAATAGCTGTTATAATCCAAAATGAAAATGGAGAATATTTAATTCAGAAAAGATCTTCAAATAAAAAAGGAGCTCCAAATATGTGGAGCTTCACAACAGGACATGTTGAATTAGGAGAAGATTATGAAACTACAGCAATAAGAGAAGTAAAAGAAGAGCTTGGAATAGATATATTAAATAAGGAATTAATAAATTTGGGTATATTTAAACAATCTATTCAAAAAAATAATATAATAAATAATAGTTTTATGAAATATTATTTTTATAAAACAAATAAAAAATTAAATGATTACACTATTCAATTGGAAGAATTAAGTGAAATAAAATATATATCATTTAATGAATTGGAACGTGCAATAAAAGAAGAGGACAAGAATTATATTTTTTCTGAGAAAGCAATTATGCAAGATATATTAAAATTATTAAAAGAGATATAATAAAGCAGTAGAAATAATATAATTTTGTAAGGAGTATTTATGGAACTATTAGATGTAGTAGATGAAAATAATAATCTAACAGGGATAAAAGAAGATAAAGAAATTGTTCACCAAAAAGGATTATGGCATAGGGAATCTGCAATATGGATTATGAATGAAAATGGAGAGATGTTATTTCAAAAAAGAGCGACTTCAAAAAAGCAAAATCCTAATAAGTGGGCATTGACAGCAGGTCATGTAGATGCTGGCGAAGCACCTATTGATACAATGGTAAGAGAAATACAAGAAGAATTGGGAGTAAAAATAAAAAAAGAAAAATTTTCTAAAATATTAGTAGAAAAGGAAAAAAATTTTTCACCAGAATCAAATACAATAAATGCTAGATTTACAGAGCACTATTTTACAATAGTTCCATATAAAATATCAGATTATAGAATACAGCTATCAGAACTATCAGAAGCTAAATATTTTTCATTAGAAGAAATAGAAAAAGTAATAGAAAATAAAGATGAAAATTATGTGTTTTCAACAAAGAGATATATGCAAAAAGTTTTACCTTATTTAAAGGAGAGGAGAGAAAAGTTATGCGTAGAAAAATAATCGCTGGTAACTGGAAAATGAACATGCTTCCAAATGAAGCAATATCATGTGTTGATGAATTAGCAAAACTAGTAAAAGACACAGAAAACGAAGTTATCTTATGTGTTCCATATACAGATTTATTTTATGCACTATTAACTGCACAAAATACAAATATAAAAATAGGAGCACAAAATATGCATTTTGAAGAAAAAGGTGCATATACAGGAGAAATTTCTGGACCAATGCTAAAATCAATTGGTGTAGAATATGTAATTATAGGACATTCAGAAAGAAGACAATATTTTGCTGAAACAGATGAAACTGTAAATAAAAAAGTAAAAGCTGCACATAAATATGGTTTAAAACCAATAGTATGTGTTGGAGAAACTTTAGAACAAAAAGAAGCAGGAAAAACAACAGAAGTAATAACAACTCAAACAAAATTAGCATTAGATGGACTTTCTAAAGAAGAAGTAGAAGGAACAATAATAGCATATGAACCTATTTGGGCTATAGGAACAGGTAAAACTGCAACATCAGAAGATGCTAATAACTCTATAAAAGAAATAAGAAAAGAGATAGCAAAAAATTATGGACAAGAAGTTGCTGATAGAGTTATAATACAATATGGCGGAAGCGTTAAGTCAGGAAATGCAAAAGAACTATTTACTACATCAGATATTGATGGAGGATTAGTTGGAGGAGCAAGTCTAAAAGCTGACGAATTCGCTAAAATAGTAAATTTTGATAAGTAAGGATGGTAACAAAAATGAAAGATAAGCTAACAATGCTAATGATATTAGATGGATTTGGCGAAAATAACAATAAAGATGGAAATGCTGTTAAACTTGCAAATACACCTAATATAGATAAACTAATGAAAATATGGCCAACAACAGATATTCATGCAAGTGAATTAAGTGTAGGTCTTCCAGAAGGTCAAATGGGAAATTCTGAAGTAGGACATACAAATATTGGTGCTGGTAGAATAGTTTATCAAGAATTAACTAAAATTACTAAATCAATAGAAGATGGCGACTTTTTTGCAATTCCAGAATTTGTAGAAGCAATAGAAAATTGCAAAAAGAATAATTCTAAATTGCATATTTTAGGACTTCTTTCAGACGGAGGAGTTCATAGTCATATTCGTCATCTATTTGCATTATTAGAACTTGCAAAGAGAAAAGACTTTGAAGATGTATATGTTCACTGTTTTACAGATGGTAGAGATACACCACCTGCATCAGGAGAAAATTACATTGCAATGTTAGAAGAAAAAATGAAAGAAAAAGGTGTAGGTAAAATTGCAACTATTTCTGGAAGATTTTATGCAATGGACAGAGATAAAAGATGGAACAGAATTCAAAAAGCATATGATGCAATGGTAAAAGGAGAGGGAATAAAAGCAACAAGTGCTATATCAGCAATAGAAAGCTCATATCAAAAAGAAGTTTTTGATGAATTTATTGAGCCAACAGTTATATGTAATGGAGATACACCAGTTGCAACAATAGAAGACAAAGATTCTGTAATATTCTTTAACTTTAGACCAGATAGAGCAAGAGAAATAACAAGAACATTAGTAGATCCAGATTTTAATGAATTCGAAACAAAGAAAATGAATTTAGATTATGTTTGCTTTACACAATATGATGAAACAATGCCAAATGTAAAAGTAGCATTCAAGCCACAAAGATTAATAAATACATTTGGAGAATATGTAAGTAAACAAGGATTAAATCAATTAAGAATTGCTGAAACAGAAAAATATGCACATGTTACATTCTTCTTTAATGGTGGAGAAGAAAAACAATATCCAGGAGAAGATAGAATATTAGTTCCTTCACCAAAAGTTGAAACATATGATATGAAACCAGAAATGAGTGCAATAGAAGTTACAGATAAAGTTGTAGATGCAATTAATTCTAAAAAATATGATACTATTATTTTAAATTATGCAAATCCAGATATGGTTGGACACACAGGAAATTTAGATGCTGCTATAAAAGCTATAGAAACAATAGATACTTGTGTTAAAAGAGTTGTAGATGCGGTAGAAGCACAAAATGGTGTAGTTATAATTACTGCAGATCATGGAAATGCAGAACAAATGATAGATTATAAAACTGGAGAACCTCATACAGCTCATACAACTAATTTAGTTCCATTAATATTAGTTGGAATGAAAGATGTAAAATTAAAAGAAGGTAAACTTGCAGATTTAGCTCCAACAATGCTAGAAATAATGGGATTAGAAAAACCTGCAGAAATGACTGGAGAAAGTTTAATAGTAAAAGAATAATTATAGGGGGAAGAAGCGGTGTCAACTTCAGCTAAGATGAAAAAACTGTATACGGTTATACAGCAAAAATTATTTGATATGATACCTGAAAAATGGAATAAAATTTTCTTATATGCATCTGTAATTGATGGAAAAAACAGATTAGAAACAGGAGAAATGTATTTTTATTATGTTCCAAAAGGAATTTTAAAAAGAGAGCCTGTAAATGTTTATGAAGTTCCAAATAAGTTTAATTTAGATGAAACACAATATTTTAAACTAGCAGATGATTTATATGCTACAATAAAAAAATTACGTAAAGAATATATTGCTATAAATGGTAATATATGGAGTAATATTGTTATATCTATAGAAGATTTTATGTTTAAAGTTGAGTATAGGTTTGACAATTTAGCTACTTCTCCATATAGTAATTATGATAGACATTTAGTTTTTAGATATAAATATTTAAAAACAGGATTAAATTCTTTTAATAAAAGAGAAAAACAAATGGTTCTAGATTATATAGATAAAGAAAAAAGAAATAATGATCCAGTAGATGAATACGAAGAATCATTATATATAACACCAAATAGACATTTGGTAAATTTCGAAAAAGATGCACCAGAAAAATCAAAAAGAGAAGAAAAATTGGAAGAAATTTACGAACTAGAAAGAGATAATGAATTCTGGCCTCATGATAAGAAATATATAATTGTAGAAAGCAAACCAAAAACAAAAAATCAAATTATAGATAAAAAAATGTGAAAGGAGAAATAAAAATGATTTATTCAAAAGAATTAGAAGAAATGTGCACAGTAGCAAAAGGAGTAAACCATGGACCAGCACCAATTCCAGAAGAGGGAAAATGGGTAAAAGCAAAAGAAATTAAAGATATTTCAGGATTAACACATGGTATTGGATGGTGTGCACCACAACAAGGAGCTTGTAAATTAACATTAAATGTAAAAGATGGTGTAAT
>CALYAJ010000072.1 GCA_944393485.1 uncultured Clostridia bacterium | reverse complement strand
GCAGCTGCACGTCCACCTCTCCAATCTTTTTTAGAAGCTCCGTCAACTGTTTTTTGTGTTGCTGTTGTAGCATGAACTGTTGACATTAAACCATCTTTAATTCCGAAATTATCATTTATAACTTTAGCAAGTGGTGCTAAACAGTTTGTTGTACAAGATGCGTTAGAAACAATATTCATACTTGGATCATATGTTTCATTGTTAACACCCATAACAAACATTGGCGCATCTTTTGAAGGTGCACTTATAACAACTTTTTTAGCTCCTGCATCTAAGTGTGCTTGTGCCTTTTCCATTGTTGTGAATACTCCTGAACATTCGAATACATATTCTACTCCTAATTCTCCCCATGGTACATTGTGAGGATCCATTTCATTATATACTTTTATTTCTTTTCCATTTACTACTAAAACATTTTCTTTTGATTCAATTGTTCCATTAAATCTTCCATGCATTGTGTCATATTTTACCATATATGCCATGTAGTCTGCAGTTATAAAAGGATCGTTTATAGCAACGATATCTACTGCATCACCTTTCTCTAAAGCTGCTTGGAATGCTAATTTTCCAATTCTTCCAAATCCGTTAAAACCTACTTTAATTGACATTATAATTCCTCCATTTCTTTTTTGCCATATAGGCATACAAATTTGACCTATTTTTGATCATAGTCATTCTATAACAAAAAAGAATACTTTTCAAGTATTCTTTCTTAATTCTTTACATTTTATACATATTTTTCTATTTCTAAAATAATTTTTTCTTTCCCGAGTTTTTCCTAAAATTTTAGAAATTCTAAATCTTCCTTTGCCTCTTATAGTAATTAAATCCTCTTCTTTGACCACTTTTGTTAATTTAGTTTCATTTTTATGATTTATAAATACTCTTTCATTTATTATAAATTCTTTTGCCTGGCTTCTTGATTTTCTTACTAATTCTGAAACTATTAAATCAAGTCTTAATGAACTTACTATTATTTTATATTTTTCAGTTTTGCTTTCTACAACTTCAAGATTTTCTATAGAGTCTTTTTCTATAATGGCTTTTTTCAATCTCGTAAGACCACTTAAATTCAAACTTAAAAATTTAGAAACCTCTGGAAGAATAATTATATCTGCACCATTATTTCTTACTTGTATATCTCCTACTTTTTCTCTTTTAACACCTAATTTCATTATCATTCCCAAATAGTTTTTATGATTATATATTCCATTTAGCTCATTTGGTAATTTTATTTTTATAATTTCTAATATATTATTACAAATTTTTTCTTTATTATCCTCGATAAACTCTAATTTTTCAGGATAAAATACAATCACTTTTCTTTCCGCATTTTCATATCCACCATATAAAATATAATTTTTGAATTTTATTTTTTGTAATAATTCTTTTACTAACACCTGTTCATATTCATCTAAAAAATTTGTATTGGTTATTTTATTTCTTTTTATAGTTTCATCTACTTTATCTAAAATCTTTGATAATAATATTTGTTCCTCTTTGTTTTTGCCTTCTAATAAAATATTTTTATTCATCTTTACTCCACTTCTTAATGATTCTTACTATATTATCTGTATCTAATCCAAATCTTTTTTCAATTTCTGAAACACTACCTTGCTTTACAAATTTATCAGGATATCCCATTACTTCTACTTTATTTTTCATTTTATTTTTACTTAACATTTCTATTATTTTGCTTCCTAATCCACCTTCTATAATATTATCTTCCAATGTTAAAATCTTAGAATTTCCTACCCATTTTTTTATATCTTCTTCATCCAAAGGTTTTAAAAATCTAGCATTTATAACTCCAACATCTATGCCTTCTTTTTCAAGAATATTTGCAACTTCATATGCTCTTTCCACCATTTTTCCTATTGCAATAATATAAACATTTTTACTTTCTTTTAGTAGTTCTGCTTTTCCAAGTTCTATTTTTGAATTTTTATTAATCTTTGTTTTTCCTTCTCCACCTCTTGGATATCTTATATATATTGGTCCATCATATTTTATCGCAAACTCTAGCATATTTTCTAATTCTTTAAAATTTTTTGGAGCCATTATTGTTAAATTTGGTATTATACTAAAAAATGATAAATCCAAGATTCCTTGATGAGTTTCTCCATCGTTACCTACGATTCCTGCTCTATCACCACATAATACAACATGTAAATTTTGCATACAAATATCATGTATTACTTGATCATATGCTCTTTGATAAAATGAAGAATAAATAGGAACAACTGGTATTAAGCCTTGTGTTGCCATACCTCCTGCCATGCATACTGCATGCCCTTCTGCAATTCCTACATCGAAAAATCTATTTGGAAATTCTTTTGCAAATTTAGCAAGTCCTGTTCCATCTTTCATAGATGCTGTTATTGCTACAATATTTTTATTTTCTTTTGCAATTTCTATTAATTTATTTCCAAATACTTTTGAGTAATCCGCGTTTTTCTTTGTTTTAGCCTTGCCTGTTTCTATATCAAATGGACCAGTTGCATGAAATTTATCTGGATTTTCTTCTGCTATATTATATCCTTTTCCCTTTTTAGTAATTACATGTATTAGTTTAGGTCCTTCAATTCTTTTTGATATATTTAAAATGTTTTCTATTTTTTCAATATTATGACCATCTACTGGTCCTAAATATGTATATCCCATATCTTCAAATAACATATTTGAAATAAATAATTTTTTTATACTGTATTTAGCATCCTGAACTAATTTTACTATTTTCTTTCCTAAAAAAGGTATTTTTAATGTTATTTTTTTTATTAAATTATTTGATTTTTTATAAATTTTTCTACTTCTAATTTTTGCTAAAAAATTTGAAATACCTCCAACATTTTTAGAAATACTCATTTCATTATCATTTAATATAATTGTTATATTTGTTTTTGAACTTCCTGCATCATTTAAAGCCTCTAAAGCCATTCCCCCTGTTAAAGCACCATCACCAATTATTGCTATTACTTCATTTTTTTCATGTTTAATATCTCTTGATCTGGCCATTCCTAAAGCTGCTGATATAGAAGTACTACTGTGACCAACATTAAAAATATCATATTCTGATTCACTTCTTTTTGGAAAACCAGAAATACCATCCAATGTTCTTAATGTCATCATTTTATCTTTTCTTCCTGTTAAAATTTTATGAACATATGTCTGATGTCCGACATCCCAAATAATCTTATCTTTTGGTGCATTATATACACTATGTATTGCAATAGTAAGTTCTACAACTCCTAAGTTTGAGGCTAGATGTCCACCATTGTTAGAAACAATTTTTAAAATATATTCTCTAATTTCTTTTGCTAATTCTTCTTTTTCTTTAATATTCAATTTTTTTAAATCTTTTGGATAGTTCACTTTATTAAGTATACTCATATTAACGTCCTTTCTTAATACAGAAAACTAATTGTTTCTATAGTCAATTTATAATAACACATATTTCTATAAATTTCCACATAATTAGACTTAATATTTCTTTACAAACTTTTTGCATTCTTATATAATAAGTAAAGATTAAACAAGCGGAGGTTTTAATGATAAATCTTATTTCACATTCAGAAAATGAAACAAAAGAATTAGCAAAAAAAATAGCAAAAGATCTAAAACCTGGTGATGTTATCGTTTTAACAGGTGAACTTGGATCTGGTAAAACAAAGTTTACTGAAGGATTTTTAAGCTATTTCAACTTAGAAAATGAACTTTCTAGTCCTACTTTTAATATTGTAAACGAATATGATACTCCAAATTTTCCAATTTATCATTTTGATGTTTACAGGTTAGAAGATATTGATGAATTTTATGCAATTGGAGGAGAAGAATATTTTTCTTCTGGTATTTGTATTATTGAATGGGGCGAAAAAATTGAAGAAGCATTACCTCCTTCATATTTGAAAATCTCATTTTCTAGAAATTATGAAAATGAATCTATAAGAAATATAACAATAGAAAACTTTGGAAATTTTCCTATTATATCTGTTTAAGGAAGTGAAAAAATGAAAATATTAAGCATAGATACGTCTAGTAATATTTGCAGCGTTTCTATCCTAGAAAATAAAAATGTTATATATAATAAATCTTTAAAAAATACATTAACACATTCTGAAAAGTTAATGCCAATGATTGAAGAAGCTTTTAATAATATTCCTTTTAACATATCTGATATAGATTTATTTACTTGTTCAAAAGGTCCTGGTTCTTTTACAGGAATTCGTATAGGCGTCGCAACAATACATGCTTTTTGTGACTACTATAACAAACCTGGAATTGGTATTTCTTCACTAGAAGCTTTAGCATATAATTTAGAACCTGAAGATTTAGTTTGCTCTATGATTGATGCAAAAAATGATAATGTATATGCAGGACTTTTTAAATATTTAAAAGATCATTATGAATTAGTAAATTCATATATGTCTGGAAATATAAACTCTATTTTTGAAAGTCTTAAAAATTATGAAAATGAAAAAATACATTTTATAGGAACTGGTGCAATTGCACATAATAATTTAATAAAAGAAACATTTACAAATAGTGTATTATATGAAGATGAAAAAAATGATTCTAGTTCAATTTCTATAGCAAATGCGGCATTATATAAATTTGAAAATAATATAGATGATATATCTCTTTCTCCTCTATATTTAAAAAAATCTAGTGCGGAAATAGAATTAGAAAAAAAGAAAAAGGATAATTAGTATGAATTTAGAAATATATAATATGACTTTAGAAGACTTAAAATTATTAAAAGATAATTTAACTACTGATTTTGACGATTTTTGGTCATATGAAATATTACAAAATGAATTAAATAATCCTAATTCTGAATATTTCATAGCTAAGCAAAATAATGAAATTCTTGGATTTGCTGGGATTTGGAAATCTATAGATGATGTACATATTACAGATATTGTAGTTAAAAAGATTTACAGAAAAAAACATATAGGCTCTGCCCTATTACAAAAACTAATAGATACAGCCAAAGAACAAAATTTCAAATCTATTACATTAGAAGTAAATGAAAATAATTTACCCGCAATAAATTTATATACAAAATTTTTATTTAAACAGTTAGGTATCAGAAAAAAATATTATAAAAATAAAGATAATGCAATTATTATGACAAAATATTTTTAATTATTAACATTCTATTGCATATTGATATATGAGTATTTCTCATAAACTTATACTTAAGAAAGAGGGAAAAACAAATGAAAAAAAATGAATTAAGTTACAAAGATTTAAAAGTAAGATGTAATCCTAATATCTTTAATTTTGAAACAACTGAAGAATTGGAACCAATTACTTCTGGTATTGGTCAAGAACGTGGTATTAAAGCTCTAGAATTTGGTCTAAATGTAAATGTTAAAGGTTATAACATTTACTTGGAAGGCCCAAGTGGTGTTGGTAAAACTATGTATACAAAAAATTATTTAGATACAATCGCCAAAAAGAAAAAAATCCCTAGTGATTGGTGTTATATTTATAATTTTGAAAGACCAAATGAACCTATTGCTGTTTCTTTACCTGCAGGTCAAGGAAAAGAATTTAAACACGCAATGGATAATTTTATAAAAGATATTAGAAAAGATATAAAAAATACTTTTAATAATGATGATTTTGAAAAAGAAAAAGGGCTAATCAGACAAGAATTTGAAGATAAAAGAAATATCTTAATGGAAAATCTAAATAAAAAAGCTATGGAATATGGATTCTTTGTTAAAAGTACTCAAAATGGTATTTACATGATGCCTGTTATTAATGGAAAAACTATAGAAGAAGAAGAGTTTGACAAATTAGACGAAAATGTAAAAAAGGATTTTGAAGATAAATCTGGAATTGTTCAACAACAGATAATTGAGGCTATTAGTGAAATTAAAGCAATTGAACGTGAAGCAGACAAAAAAATTGAAGAATGGCAATCTAATATTGCTTTACTTACAATAAATGTACACATTAATAACATAAAATCTAAATTTAAAAGAAATAAAAAAATAACTAAATTTTTAAATGATATAAAAACAGATATATTAAAAAATATTTCTGCTTTTACTGCAGAAAATAATAATGCTCAACCACAACAAGGACCTAGAATGGATCCACCTGCACCTTGGCTTAATTATAGAGTAAATCTATTTATAGATAATAGTAATTCAGAAGGTGCCCCTGTAATTATGGATTCAAATATCTCATATCCTAATTTATTTGGTAAACTTGAATATGAAAATTATTATGGTTCTTTAAAAACAGATCATACAATGCTAAAACCTGGATTACTTCATATGGCAAATGGTGGATATATTATCTTTCAAGCTGATGATATTATTCAAAATAGCTTATGTTATGAATCTTTAAAAAAGGCTTTAAAAGTAAAAGAACTTAATATTGAAAATGCTTCTGAGCAACATTCATCTATGGTAATGATTTCTTTAAAACCAGAACCTATTCCATTAGATGTAAAAGTTCTTATAATTGGTAATAGCAATATTTACCACACATTACTTGCAGTTGATAATGATTTTAGAAAATTATTTAAAATAAAAGTTGAATTTGAGGATGATGCACCTAGAAATTCTGAAAATATGGTAAAACTTGCAAGATTTGCACATGGTTTTTGTGCAAAAGAAAATCTTCCTCA
>CALYAJ010000071.1 GCA_944393485.1 uncultured Clostridia bacterium | reverse complement strand
AACCAAGAGCATATTTCTGATACTTGCGTATGCTGTGGTAAACCAGCAAGCAAGATGGTTGTATGGGGAAGACAATATTAATATAGACCAAGTAAAAAACTGTATCTTACTTAAGAGTAAGGATACAGCTTTTTACGTTGACGATAGATTTAGCAAATTAATGCAATTTTAATGCAACTGACTTAAATATTTTATATTTTTATTGATTTCTTCTTCTTTAAATTTATCAAAAACAGTAGTATAAGTATTTAATGTAGTTTTTATATTTTTATGTCCCAAAAGTTTTTGAAGGACTACTGGACTCATACCACTTTCAATACAACGAGTAGCATATGTATGTCGTAACATATGAAAATTAACATTAGATGTACCTAAATGTTTTTTACAAAATTTTTTGAAGTACTCATTAACGTTATAAGTACGAATAAAATCACCGTTATTATTTGTAAATATTAATTGATTAGGATTGATGACCATTTCAGATATAGCTTTTTGTAAATATTTTTTATATAAAGATGTTATTGGAATATCACGAAGAGAAGTATATGTTTTAGTTGTATTTCCCAATATGATTTTAGAATGTTTATCTCTTGTTAAAGTATTGTTTATATGAATAATATTCTTTTTAAAGTCTATATCGTTTATAGTTAAGGCTAATATTTCACCAATTCTCATTCCAGTAAACATAGCAATAGCATAAATATTTCCATATTTTACATTATCTAAATTTTTTAGAATAATTTTTTGAGATTCTAAGTCAAAAGCTTCAATTTTTTTATCAATTTTATCTGATTTAGGCTTTAATACATTTATCATTGGAGATTTATTTAAATAATCACGTTTAATAGCCTCATTAAAAATTCGTGTTAATTCTTCATATATTTTATCTATAACAGAGTTTGCATATTTAGTATTTTTTAACATGAAATCTTGAATTTCTATACTAGTAGCTTTTTGAACTTGAACTCTACCAATATCATTTTTTATAATATTCAATACAAAAAAATTATCGTGATACGTACTTTCTTTTATAATATTACTTTTTAACTTCATATCTAAAATATCTTTGCCAAGTTCGTAAATTGTAATTTTTGATTTTTCAATAAAAGAATTGTTTTGAATATTATTTATAGCTTCAGTAATTTTTTCTTTAACTTCTTTTCTAGTTTTACCATATATAGTTTTTCTGTTAAGTTTTCCATCTGCTTTTCTTCCAGCTGTAAATTGTCCTACCCATCTATTTAATTTTTCTGAGTAGAAGATAGATCCTTCTCCATTTCCACGTTTAGACATAAAAAACTCCTTTCAAAAATTTGTTCTCTTGAAAGAAGTTAGAAATAAATATATAATTAATAAAACTCTTTCAAGAGTGATTTTGAGAATAGATAATGTAAAACTTTGGCGAGGGATACATTATCTATTTTTGTATTACAATAATATTTCATTTTTTTGAAAAATATTTTAAAAAGTTGCATTTTTTTTTACAAAATTGTATAATATATTATACATAAGGCTAACTTGTGAAGGATAAAGGCTGGGTTCCCGAATGGGAGTAGATATATTTCAAAAATATATTTAGAATCCTTTGCCCCTGGGGTTAGCTTTTTTTATTCAAATATTTTACTTATTCGTGCTTCTACAACTTTACCTATTATTTTAAAGTTATCATTTTTACTTAATTTTCTAGGCGGATAATAGGAATTAAAAGCAACCAATTCAATATAATTATCATATTTTATAACTTTTTTAACTGTACCTTCTTCACCATCTACAAGAACTATAGCAATTTGACCACTTTCAACATCAGATTGACGATGTACAATTATAATGTCATCTTCATACATAACTGGTTGCATACTATCTCCTACTATTTTTAATGCAAAATAATTTTCTGGGTCAGATAATTTTTTATCAATAGTCACATATCCAATAATATTTTCTGATGCAAGATAATCATATCCAGCTTTTACTGCACCTAGAAGAGGAAAAACACGTTTATTATCTAATGTATTCCCTGAATGGTTATCTTCAACTAAATCCGATTTTTGTATACTAAAATAATTAGCTAATAGTTGTATTTTATCAATTCGAGGATAAAATTCACCTTTGCACCAACTTGTAATTGTAGTATATGGTAAATTTAAATCTCTAGCTAGGTCATTTCTATCCTTTTTATTAATAGTCATATAATAATTTAAGTTTTTAGCAAAAATTTCTTTATTTCCTAAATCGCTCATATCTGCCTCCTATAAAGCATTATACAGATATTCTGTAAAAAAATCAACATTTTTTTTAAAAAATTACAGAAAAACTATTGACATTACAATTAAACTGTAATAATATAATTACAGTTTTACAGTAACACACAAAAAGAAAGGAAGTGAATAGAATTGCAATTATCTTTAAGAGCAATAAGAATCAATAGGAATAAAACTCAAGAAGAGGCAGCAAAAGGTATTGGTATTAGTGTTGAAACATTGGCTAATTATGAAAAAGGAAATACATATCCAGACATACCAATATTAAAAAAAATCGAAAAATATTACGATGTAAGTTATAATGATATTGATTTTTTTTGCAACGATATTACAGTTAAACAGTAAAAAAGAGGCGAAAAGATGG
This sequence comes from uncultured Clostridia bacterium, assembly GCA_944393485.1. Taxonomy (GTDB): domain Bacteria; phylum Bacillota; class Clostridia; order TANB77; family CAG-508; genus Merdicola. The sequence continues at coordinate 4,534 of CALYAJ010000071.1, read as the reverse complement.
AAGAAGAAACAGAAAAAACTTATATAGATGAAGCTATAAAAGAAGGAAAAGTAAATTATCAAAGGGAGTATGAACCGAAAATGGAAGAAGAATTTGAAAAACTAATAAAATTAACAGAGCCACTAAGAAATTACATAAGTGAAAAGTATGATATGAAAGTTTCAATACTTGTAAATTGTGATGAAGTAAAAGTGATTAGAGATGAAGCAGGAGTTCCAATAAAAAAGGAAGATAAAATAAAGATAATCTATGGAAATGATACAGAAAATGCTATTGAAATATTAAACAAAATTGAAACAGAACAAAAACTTTTAGAATTGTTTAGAACAAAAGAAATAGAAAAATTAGAAATTACATATAAAAAAGAATCAGCATTAAAAGCTGATTCAAACTATTAAGCATTTTCTTTTATCCAATTAGATATTTCAGTAGCTAAATTAACCCAAGCAGATTCACCAGTTAATTTAGCAACAAATAATTTGTCATCAGAATCAATATAAGACATTAAATCATCTCTTATATTTGTTGATGATTTAGTAGATTTTATTATCCAAACAGATTCTAATACATGAGCAAAAGAGCCATAATTTCTAATTGCTTCATATAATTTAGAATAATCTTTATTAGATATTAAATCATAACTAATTAAAAAAGATGACATAATAATACACCTCACTTTCTACAAATTAAAATATTTTTCTCTTATGTGTGAGGTAATTATAATACAAATTTAGACAGAAAGGAAGTGATAAGAAAATGCAAGAAAAGAAGTCCGTTTTAAATTATAAGAATTTACCAGAAACAATAACACCTTATGATTATGCAGATTGGCGTGGAATAGGAGAAAACAAAGCAAGAGAGATATTTAATAGACCTGATTTTCCTAGAATTAAAGGAACAGGAGTAAAACAATTAGCAGATAAAAGAGCAGTATTACTCTATGATTTAGGTTTAACTGGAACAGAAAAACAAGAAGTACTACAAGAGATTGCAAAAGAAATTATATAGAAAGGTGGGATATATATGAGTGATAAAGATAAAAAATATTATCTATTAGGAAAAGCTATTAGTTATATAGCGCCAATAACATTAATTGTTGTTTCAGAGCTAGTATGTTTAGCACATATATTTTTAAAGTAAGAGAGGAGTGAGAAAAGATGGAATATTTTATATTACTTGCAATAATAGGAATCTTAATAGCTTACATAGTTATAAGAGAAACAATAGTACAAGCACAAATAAAAGAATTAGAAGAAGATTGTAATAATGCAGAATTAAGAGCAGTAACACATTTCAGAAAAATAAATAAAGTTGAGAACTTAATAAAAGAAGAAGAAAAGAAACCTATATATGAAAGAAATAATTTCGTATTAGAACGCAAAATAAAAGAAGTAATTACAAGCGACCAAACTAGATAATTACTTCGAAAATGAAATTTTATAAACATTCTCTTAAATTATAATAGCACGATTTAAGAGAAAAATCAAGGGAGGATATTATGGATAAGGAATTTGTAGTAATAAGTTTAGATAAGTACAACGATTTATATCAAGCAAATCAAATTTTAAACGATATATATGACATATTTTCAAATAATTTAGGAATAAGTTGTATTGGACATCCTAGTTTGGATATAGATGGAGAAGAAAAATTAATAGAATTAATAATTAATAAAAATCCATATTTGGAAAGAAAGATTGCAATAATGACGGAGGAACAGAAAAATGGATGATAAGTACTACGAATTAGAAGAAGCAATATCTACACTAGAAATGCAAATAAAAGAAAGTAAAGATAAAGATGTAGTAAGCATATTAGAAGATTGTAAAAAAAGTTTAGAAGCAGAATTTGACGAAATAAAAGATGATACAGAAAGTATCTGGGAGAGAGAAAAGAAAGAATTAGAAAATGAATATTGGAGGAGTGTGTTATAGATGGAAACTAAAGAAGTTAAATTTGAAGACATTCAAAAAGCCAACGAAACTATAAATACAACTAATATAAAAGGAAAAGAATATGCAGAGGTAAACCAAAGAATAAAAGCTTTTAGAATGGTATATCCTCAAGGTTCAATAATTACAGAAATGGCAGAAAATAAAGATGGAACATGTATTTTTAGAGCATTAATTAAAGATACATCAGGAAACATTTTGGGAACAGGAACAGCATATGAAAAAGAAAATAGTAGTTTTATAAACAAGACAAGTTACATAGAAAACTGCGAAACATCTGCAGTAGGTAGAGCATTAGGAATGGCTGGATTTGGAATAGATACAAGTGTAGCAAGTGCAGAAGAAGTAGCAAATGCAATAACACAACAAGACAGCGAAAAGTTAATAGATAAAAAAATGGTAGATAGTTTAAATAAAGCAATAGAAAATGCAAAGATACAAGATGAAATAGTAGAAATGATATTAAGCCAATATGGATATACAAGTACAAATGAAATAAAAATCAAGGACTATATGAATATAGTAAATGATTTTAAATCTAAAAAGTAGGTGTTTAAATGGATTTATTTGAAGAAATAACAAGATTAATAAATCAATTAGATGTAGCAGTAAGACAATTAAGAAAAAGTGGAAGTGATTTAGCAGAAGCAGAAAGAAAATATAAAGTTTGTTTAAGACAAGAAGCACTTAAGTTAAGAGCAGAGAAGAATATGCCAGTAACACTTATTAATCAAATTATATATGGCGTACCAGAAGTAGCAAACTTAAGATTTGATAGAGATGTAAAAGAAGCAGTATATCAAGCAAATCAAGAAAGTATAAACAGTACAAAATTGAAATTAAGAATACTAGAAAATCAATATCAAAGAGAATGGGGACAAGCACGTGGCACTAATTAGTGACGAAAATTAAGGAGAAAAGGTACTCTTTTGATTAGTGCCACAGGTCCCCCGTAAAGGAGAAATGAATGAGCAAAAGTATATTACAAAATAAAAAAGAATGTTACATAACAGGAAGCACTAATAATCTACACAAACATCACATCTTTGAAGGAATAGCAAACAGAAAATTAAGTGAAAGAGATGGCTTATGGTTATGGCTAAGAGCAGATTGGCACAACTTAAGTGATTATGGAGTGCATTTTAATAAAGAATTAGATTTAAAACTAAAAAGAAAAGCACAATTAAAGTGGCAAGAATATTACAACAAAACAAAAGAAGATTTTATAAAAGAATATGGAAAAAGTTATTTGTAGGAGGAAAAGTTATGATTATAGGAGCAATGATAATATTATTTGTTTTAAGTTTAATATTTTTTATTATAGCAGCAGATAGTTGGGAACATGAAGTATTATTCGCAGGAATTGGTACAATATTGTTTACACTTGCATTAGGAGTACTTATATTTGGCTGTTTTCACGGATTTATAAATTATCCACCAACAGAAGGGACACATCAAGGAGTAATAACAGCTGTAGATTTAGAAGGTAATTGGTTTAGAAGATATGAAGTATATTTAAAATCTAGTAGATATACGGCGCAAAGTGATGAAACAGTATATTTAGTATATGAAAATGAAACCGAACTTATAGAAAAATTAAAAAATGCTATTGGAAAAGAAGTAAAACTACATTATGGGCATGATGGTGGATACATAGCTTGGAATAGTTGCGGAACATATCATATTAAAGATGTAGAAATAATAGGAGAAGATTAAACAACGGGGCTAAAGCAAAAATAAGTTTTAGCCCTTAAATATTATGAAAGGAGAAAACAATGGCAAGAGATAGTTTCATATTTTACAGAAGTTTTTATGAAGCAATAAGTGAGTTGCCAAAAGAAAATCAAGCAGATACATATGATGCAATAATGCAATATGCATTAAATCAAAAAGAGATAGAACTAACAGGAATATCTAAAGCAATATTTTCTCTTGTCAAACCACAATTAGATGCTAACTATAAAAAATATGAAAATGGAAAGCAAAAGAAAAGCAAAAAAAAAGAAAAAGTGAAGCAAAATGAAAGCAAAACAGAAACTAATGTAAATGAAAATGAAAATGTTAATGTTAATGAAAATGATAATGACAATGTAAATGTAAGCGACAGTTGTGTTGACGGCTTACTAAAAGTTACAAAGTTTTATGAGCAAAATATTAATTTATTAACACCTTATACAGCTAAAATTTTGGAAGATTTTACTGAAGAATTAGGACAAGATTTAGTTATTTATGCAATGCAAATAGCTTGTGAGAATAACAAAAAGACAATTAGCTATATTAAAGCAATATTAAATAACTGGACTAAAGCCAACATAAAGACATTAGAAGAAGCAAAAAGAGAAAATAAAAAGAAAGTAAATACTGATAAACAAATAGAGCAACGTAATTATACAGAAGATGAGTTTGAAAGTTTGTATGCTAATTAAGGAGTGATAACGAATGAAAATAAGTAATATAACAAGGCAATTAAGTTTTGAAGATATAAAGCCTAAAAAGAAAATAAGGTATATGCAAATACTAGAAAGATTACTTTATGGAAATAAGACTGCAAAAGAAATTGCAGTAGAATTATTTGATTTAGG
>CALYAJ010000070.1 GCA_944393485.1 uncultured Clostridia bacterium | reverse complement strand
ATAATTTTACAAATAAAATTAAAAAATTAAAAAATAAAAAGGAGCGTATGCTTATTTTTCTTGCCAAATTAAAATAAATAATTAAAATAAATAATTAAAATAAAAAATTAAATAAATAATTAAATAAAATAATTAAATAAATAATTAAAATAAAACAATTAAATAAATAAATAATTAAATAAATAATTAAAAAAATAAATTAAATAAATAATTAAAATAAATAATTTAAATAAGTAATTAAAAAAATAATTAAATAAAAAATTAAAAAAATAATTAAATAAAATAATTAAATAAATAATTAAAATAAAATAATTAAATAAATAATTAAAATAAAACAATTAAAAAAATAATTAAATAAAATAATTAAATAAATAATTAAATAAATAATTAAATAAATAAATTAAATAAATAATTAAATAAATAATTAAAATAAAATAATTAAAAAAGTAATTAAATAAAAAAATTAAATAAATAATTTAAATAAGTAATTAAAATAAATAATTAAATAATAAATTATATATTTAATAAATTTTATTAGAGAAAGAAAAAAATCACATTATGAGTAATTATGAATAAAAATTAAAAAAAATGTTGATTTATTTTTTTAATATGTGTATAATGCAATATATAATAAAAAATATCCACAGAAACTTACGGAAATGTGGAAAACTAAGTGGAGAACTTTATGAATATAACAAAATTAAAATTAGAGAATTTTAGAAATTATTCATTTCAAACAATAGAATTTAATAAAGGAATAAATGTAATTTATGGTGATAATGCTCAAGGAAAAACTAACATTTTAGAAGCCATTTTTTTATGCTCAATGGGAAAGTCTTTTAGAACAACAAGAGACAAGGACTTAATTAAAATAAACGAAAGTTATACTAAAATAAATATAGAATACGAAAAAAGTGATAGAAAAGGCAGAATAGAATATTTTATTGGAGATAAAAAGAATGTTTTAGCTAATGAAGTAAAATTAAATAAATTAAGTCAATTGCTTGGAAATATAAATTCAATAATTTTTTCTCCAGATGATATTGAGGTTTTAAAAGGTGCTCCACAAAAAAGAAGAAAATTTTTAAATATGATGATAAGTCAATTAAGACCAGCATATTTATTTAATTTAAATGCTTACAATAAAACTTTAGAACAAAGAAATAATTATTTAAGACAAATAAAATTAGAAAATAAACCAGAAGAATTATTAGATATCTGGGATGAAAAATTAGCAAAGCATGCAGAGATTATATACACATATAGAAAAGAATTTGTGGATAAGATACTAAACAAAATAATAGATATCCACAAAAACATAACAGATTGTCAAGAGATTATTAATATTATATATAAAAGCGAATTTTCTGAAAAATCTAATTTTATGCAAAAACTTAAAGAAGCAAGGAAAAAAGATATCCTAAGAGGATATACTTCTGTTGGAATTCACAGAGATGATTTTGAAATTTATATAAATAATAAAAATATAAATTTATATGGATCTCAAGGACAATTTCGAACAGCTATTTTGTCTTTAAAGTTATCAGAATTGTATGTAATGTATGATGAAATTGGAGAATATCCAATTTTATTATTAGACGATTTTATGTCTGAATTAGATGAAAAAAGAAGAAAAAAATTTGTTGAAAATATTACGGAAGCACAAGTAATATTAACTGGAACTCATAAATTAATACTTGATAATTTAGATTATAAAATATATAATGTAAAAGATGGTCAAGTGAAAATAGAAGATAATATATTTTAACAAAAGAAGGAGTAATTATGTTTGTACATATAGGAAATAATATTGTTTTAGAGGATAAAGATATAATAGGTATATATAATATTGAATCAATGAGAGATACAGAAGAATATAAAAATTTAATAGAAAGTTTAAAAAGAACAAATAATCTAGTATCTCAAGCAGAGGGAGAACCAAGATCATTGATTATGACAAAAGATAATGGTAAAGTATTAGGATATGAAACAAGTATTTCAACAATGGCTATTGCAAAAAGAGCATCAGGACAAGGACAACATTCAAAAAGAGGATCACTATTAGGAGGTTTTTATAATGGAAAAATATAAACATGAATATGGAGCAGAACAAATACAGGTATTAGAAGGTCTAGAAGCTGTTAGAAAAAGACCAGGTATGTATATAGGAAGTGTTTCTGCAAGAGGACTACATCATCTTGTATACGAAATAGTAGATAACTGTGTTGATGAAGCGCTTGCTGGATATTGTAAAAATATTCATGTACAAATAAAACCAGGTAATATAATTACAGTAGAAGATGATGGTAGAGGAATACCAGTAGAAATCCATCCAAAAACTAAAATATCAACTGCTGAAACAGTTTACACAATGTTACATGCTGGAGGAAAGTTTGGTGGAGATAGTGGATATAAAGTGTCTGGAGGTCTACATGGAGTTGGTGCTTCTGTTGTAAACGCATTATCTGAATGGACTGAAGTTGAAATTTGCCGTGATGGTGGAAAATATAGAATGAAATTTGAAAGAGGAAAAACAGTAGAAAAATTAACTAAAATAGAAAACTCAGATAAAACAGGTACTAAAGTAACATTTTTAGCAGACAGCACGATTTTTGAAACGACAAATTATGATTTTTCTGTATTAAAAGAAAGATTTAGAGAAATTGCTTTTTTAACAAAAGGATTAAGAATTAAAGTAGAAGATTTAAGAGAAGAACCAATAAAAAAAGGAGATTTCTGTTTTGAAGGGGGATTAAAATCTTTTGTAGAATATCTAAACCAAAACAAAGAAAAACTTCATAAAACACCAATTTATATAGAAAAAAATGATGGAGAAGTTCCAGTAGAAATTGCAATTCAATATACTACAGCATATTCAGAGAATATTTATACGTTTGTTAATAATATAAATACAGTTGAAGGTGGAACTCATCTAGAAGGATTTAAAAGAGCATTAACAAAAGTATTTAATGATTATGCTAGAAGACATAATATTTTAAAAGAAAAAGATTCTAATCTTCAAGGTGAAGATATTAGAGAAGGTATTACTGCCGTAATATCTGTAAAAGTTAAAGAACCTCAATTTGAAGGACAAACAAAAACAAAACTTGGAAATAGTAATGTAACAGGTATTGTACAATCTATGGTTAATGAAGCTCTTTCTAATTTCTTAGAAGAAAATCCTAGTGTTGCTAAAGCTATTCTTGAGAAATGTATTGGAGCATCAAGAGCTAGGGAGGCTGCAAGAAAAGCAAGAGAATTAGTTAGAAGAAAAAGTGCATTAGAGACATCAACACTTCCAGGAAAATTAGCTGATTGTATAGAAAAAAATGCAGAACAATGCGAAGTTTATATAGTTGAGGGAGATTCAGCAGGAGGTAGTGCAAAATTAGGAAGAGATAGAAAATTCCAAGCAATACTTCCATTATGGGGAAAAATGCTTAATGTAGAAAAATCTAGAGCTGATAAAATTTATAATAATGATAAACTTCAACCAGTTATTTTAGCTGTTGGAGCAGGAATAGGCGCAGATTTTGATATAACAAAAATTAGATATGGAAAAGTAATAATTATGGCTGATGCTGATGTTGATGGTGCACATATTAGAACATTATTATTAACATTTTTCTTTAGATATATGAGACCATTAATAGAAAATGGAAATGTTTATTTAGCTCAACCACCATTATTTAAATTGTCAAAAAGAGGAATGGAAGATATTTATTGCTATACTGATGAAGAGCTAGAACAAAAATATAAAGAGCTTGAGGAAAAAGGAATTGCAAGAGATTCTTTAGCAATACAAAGATATAAAGGTTTAGGAGAAATGAATCCTGATCAATTATGGGAAACAACAATGAATCCTGAAACTAGAATATTAATTAAAGTAACAATGGATGATGCAATGAAAGCAGATCAAATATTTACAATATTAATGGGAGACGATGTTGCACCTAGAAAAAAATTTATTGAAGATAATGCTAAATATGTAAAAAACTTAGATGTATAAATTATGAAAAGGACTTACCTTTAAAAAGGCAAGTCTTTTTTTGTCATAAATTGTAATACGAAAGTATTTGACAAAATATAAAAATAGGATATATGATAACTAAAAGAAAGAGGTGATTATTGTAAAAAAATATCTAAGATCCACACAAGATTGGATTAGTATAGAAGATATAACAAAAGAAGGATTTATTAAAATAAAAAATAAAAATATATTTTTAAAAATTATAAAGGTAGAACCAATTAATTTTAATCTTAAGACTGATTTAGAAAAAGAGGCTATATTAAATTCTTATAAAATTTTTTTAAAAACATGTAATTTTAATCTTCAAATTTTAATTCATACAAGAAAAGAAGAAATTTCAAGAATTATTCAAAATATTAAAAAAACAAAAAATTATAAAATAAATATTATTTCAAATGAATATATTAAATTTCTAAAAAAAATTAATTCTGAAAAAAAATCATCATCAAAAAATTATTATATTGTAGTAGATGAAAAATACGAAAATTTATTGGAGGACAATATTTATTTTAAATTAAATGAAAAATATCAGAAAATTAAAGAATGTCTTAATAGATGTGGTAATAAAGTAAAAGAATGCAATAAAAAAGAAGTATTAGATGTATTATATTATTTTTTTAATACCCAAAAAAATAATATAAAAGAGAGGTGAAAAAGTATTAAATTATTTGAAAAATTATTTAAATTTAATAAAGATACTACAAATAATAATTTTATTGAAGAAAATTATTTATCACCAGCTTATATAAATACAGAAAATCCAAAATATTTAGAAATTGATGATACATATTATTCTGGATTAATAGTAGTAAATTATGCTAGAGAACATAATGAAATAATATTAAAATCTTTAATTGATTTGGACATTAATATGAATATTTCTATATTTTATGAAAAACAAAATACATATAAAATATTAAGAAATTTAACATATCATATAGGAAACGTTTCTGCGGATTTAAAAGAAATCAGTGAAAATAGAGAAGATATTGAGATTGCCAAAAATACATATGATGACGCAAAATATATTAGAAAAGAGATGCAAATAAATAGTCAAGATTTATATTACTTATATATTTATATAAATATTTTCTCAAAAGATAAAAAAGAATTGGAATATTCACTTAATAAAATAGAAGGAATATTACAAACAAAAGGAATTTTTACAAGAAGATCTAATTTTAGGCAAGAACAATTATTTATAACAACTATTCCACTTATGCAAAATTTACCAGATATAAAATTAGCTGCTAGAAGAAATATTTTGACAGATGGGCTTATTTCTACTTATCCATTTATATCTTCTTCGATATTTGATGAAAGTGGAGTTTATATTGGAAAAAATATATATAATAATTCTATGATTTTTATAGATAGATATAATACAAAAAAATATAAAAATCCTAATATGGTCGTTTTCGGAATGTCAGGAGCAGGAAAATCATTTTATATAAAATTATTAATTTTAAGATACGGGACACAAAATGTTAGTCAATATGTTATTGATCCAGAAAGAGAATATGAAAATGTATGTAAAGCATTAGATGGTACAATGTTTAAGATAGGTCCTAATTCTAATACTTATATAAATGTATTTGATATAAGAGAAGAAAGTATTGAAAAAAATGAAAAAGGTTATTTAAGTAATAAAATAAATAAGTTAAAAGGATTTTTTAATTTAATATTTGGAGAAATGAATGAAGAAGAAAAATCAATTATAGAAGAGAAATTAATTAAATTATATCAAAGTAAAGGAATAAATTTTAATGATAAAAGTTTATATAAAATAAAAAATAACAAAAAAGTATTTAAAGATAGTACGGATATGCCAATTTTAGAAGATTTTTATAATATTTTAGAAAAAGATGAAAAAACAAAAAAATTCTATATAAAATTATTGCCATTTGTAAAAGGTAGTTTAAGTTTTTTTAATAATTATACTAATATAAAAATAAATAATAAATTAATAATAGCTGATATATATGAATTAGGTGAGGAAAATATAAAATATGGAATGTACATATTTACAGAATTGTTTTGGGATAAAATTAAAATAAATAGAAATGAGAAAAAAATAATATACATGGATGAAATTTGGAGACTTATTGGAGTAACATCAAACAAAGAAGTTGCATCATTTATTTATAAAATTTTTAAAACTATTAGAAAATACGGAGGTAGTGGAGTTGCAATAACTCAAGATGTTTCAGATTTATTTAGCTTGGAAAATGGTATTTATGGAAAAAGTATTCTAAATAATTCTAATATAAAAGTGTTTTTTTGTTTAGAAGAAGAAAATATAAACGTTTTAGAAAAATATACTAATTTATCTGAAAAAGAAAAAATAGAAATTAAATCTTTTTCTAAAGGAGAAGCTTTAATGTTTGTTGGAAATGATCATTTATTAGTTAAAATTGAAGCTTCAAATTTTGAAAAAAATATTATTTTAAAAGGAGAATTTTTTGAAGGAGATATCAACAAAAATAATTAATATATTTGGATCTAATGGAGTAGGAAAGAGTTTAATAAGTATTTTAATAAGTAAAAAAATAGCAGATAAAAAATTAAAAGTTTTACTAATTGATAATGATAAAATAAATAAATCAATATTTCAAATTTTAGGAATAAAAAATAATAAATTAAATAATAAATATAATTTTAAAATAATTAATAATGAAGAAAAAAATAAAAAATTAAATAATTATGATTGGATTATATATGATAATCCAAATATAAAAAAAATAAATATTAATAATATAAATAAATCGATAAATATATTTATATGCGAAAGTAATTTATTAGGAATTAAAAAAACTTTAAATTTAATAAAAATAAATAACAAAATAAAAAATAATATATTTATTATTTTTAATAAATATAATTTTAATTCTATAAATTTTGAAATATTAAAAAATATTTTTAATAATAATTATAATATATTAGGAAAAATAAATTATAGCAATAAAATAGAAATTATAATAAATAAAAATAAATTAATAAAAATTAAAAGCTTAGAAAAAGAAATAGACAAAATAATAAAAAAATTATTAGATAAAAAATAAATAATTAAATAAATAATTAAATAAATAATTAAATAAATAATTAAATAAATAATTAAATAAATAATTAAATAAATAATTAAATA
>CALYAJ010000069.1 GCA_944393485.1 uncultured Clostridia bacterium | reverse complement strand
AGATACATTAGCAGAAATTAAAGAAATTATATTTGATTAAGGGGGATAAATATGGGAAAAATTTATGAAAAAGAAGTAAAACATTATTCAGGAATGCCAGCAGCATCATTAACATTAGGAATTATATCAATACTTACAATTATATTCTGGTATATGTCATTAATTACAGGAATTTTAGCAATAGTTTTTGGAGTTAAATCTATACATAGAACTAATAGTAAAGTAGGAAAAGCAGGAATGGTATTGGGTATTATAGGTGTTTCTCTTTGTTGCTTTATATACTTATGGTTTATATTTGCCATTTTAATGCAATAGTTTTATAAAATGACCAAACTAGTAGGAGTGCAATGCCAATGGATGGGTTAAAAATATATCAAGATATGTTAAGTTTTTGCAATATAATTATTCCATTTGTAGTACTTATATTTTTAATATTTATTTTGATATGGAATATAGTTTTAATTCACAAAAATATAGCTAATGGAAAAGAAAAAAACAAGATTATACGATATTCGTTAAAAAGAATCTTACTTACAGGGCTACCATTAATAGTGATATTAGCACTTATTGCTATGCCAAAAACAGGAGCATCAATGATTGCAGACGAAATATACTATATAAGACTTTATATAAGAATGATAGTATTTCAAATAATATTATTTTGTATATATTTTGTAGTAATGTTACCACAAATAGTTGCAATTATAAATTTAAGGAAAAGTATAAATGGAATGGAAGTAGAGAAAATCGAAAAAACAAGTGATAAAAATATAACTTTATTAGTAATAACCACAGTAATAGTATATATTTTAATAGTATATGTGTTTATAAGAACAATTTTTGGCTAGTAAGTTACATAAACAAAAAATACTGTACATTTTTGAGTTTTTTTGTTATAATATGAAAGAACTTTATGAGGAAAGGAAAAGTGAAATTATGAAAAGGCTTGAAACCCTTGCGGGAGTGCACACACACACATGTACATTTAGTGAACTAGTTGTTAAGGCAACAAGTCTTTTTGTCGTATATAAAAAGGAACCTAAATTATGGTAAAAATCATAATTTGGGTTCCTTTTGCTGTCTATAAAAAAGAAAGGAGTAATTAAGAGTTAGAACATGAAAAATGAGGCTATAATTACAGAACTTGAAGATGGAGAGTTTTTGGCAACAGATATTATAGAAGTATTTGAAATACCGGATATTGCTATTTTAAATACTAATTTAAATGAAAAAGAGACAACGTTAAAGGTAAAAAATACTTTTAAAGAGCTATTAAGTGAAATTTATATAAGTTGTAATCAAAATAGACCCAAATGGTATGAAAACGATGACTATAGCATAGAAATTGTTTTTTCATCAACTGAAGTCGAAAATCAAACATTTAATGCAAAAGTTAACATTTATATAATTTTAAGAGGGATAAATGAAAATAAAGAATCTCTAGTAAATAAAATATCAGAATTAAAAAATCTAGTAAAAGTAACATTAAATTATAGTAAGTTTTCAATTAAGGAGATAGATAAAAAATTAGAAACTTTAGAAAAAATAAAGTATAGATTTAAGCAAAACAAAAGGGCAATTGTAAAAGATACAGAGGTTCAACAACTTCAAAATATGTACATTCCACAAGTAGATATGTTCGATAGATTTGCAGAAAAAATTACTAATTGTACAAAAATAGTTAATACCTTAATGCAGTATCCTAATTCTCAAGTAATAATAGATTTAATACCTACAGTATTAAATAGTAACGAATCAAGCGGATTAGAGCAATTAGTAAATACATTAGATATATTAAAAAACAATCTTCAAAATGCGAACAGCAATTTTTCGACTATGTTTATAGATAAAGTTTTGTCAACCTATAGATATTATGAAGAAAGAAAAAATGGCCCAATGTTTTTATATAACATAGTTGTTTCTGCTAATGAGCTATTTATAAACAATATAATAAGTAATTTAAATACAGAATTTGGAATGACAGAAGATGCTAATATTATTAATTTAAAGAATATTAGCATAGATAATACAGAAATTGATATAGATACATACTTTTATAGCTTGCCATGGGTATTTAACGAAATTATTTTAGATAAGACATCAAGTAATACTATAAATTCTGTATTAAAGAGATTGCCATACATGGTTACGATGGAAGAAGCAACCGAATTTTTTAGGCTACCATATGGAGATAATCGTTTGACTGCCGGAATAAATATAAATAGATCGGAAAGCGGAATAAAGGAATACAGTAAAAAAGTAATTAATAATGGAGATATTATTGTTGGAAATTTGAAAAATGCAGGAAATTCGAACACAAAAATAGGCTTTGATTTAGGGGATTTAGTTAAGCATATGCTAATAGTAGGAACTCCTGGATCTGGAAAGACAACATTTTCAATTGGATTATTAGATAGAATTTGGAAGGATTTTTCGATACCATTTTTGGTAATTGAACCAGCAAAAAATGAATATAGAGCAATGATAGATTCTATTCCAGATATACAAATTTTTACCCCTGGAAAGGACTTTATATCTCCATATATAATAAATCCATTTATTCCACCTAAAAATGTTAGATTACAAAGTTATAAAACAGTTTTAAAAACAGCATTTTCTGCAGCAATAGAATTAACAACACCTTTGGATAAACTGTTTGAGGAAACATTAGATGAATGTTACTCGAATGCTGGATGGCTACCATATTATACTATTGATGATGGTGGAGATATTTTCACAATGGATGATTTTTTAAAAACATTTATGCAAGTTTTTGAAAGAATTGGATATAAAGGAGAAGCTTCTAATATAGGTAAAGCTGGATATGTAAGATTGAAAAGTTTACTTAGAATATTCGGAAGTTATAACACAATTCCAGTAGAAGATTTATTAAAAAAGCCAACTATAATTGAGCTTGCAGCAATCGAAAATGAAAAACAAAAATCGCTAATTATAGCATTATTACTATTAAATATCCAATCATACATTAATGCAAATTATATAGGAACTGGAGAAATGAAAAATCTATTATTACTGGAAGAAGCACATGTATTGTTAGGTGCAAGTGACAAACAATCTGATGGTGATGCTAATCCTAGTGCAGTAGCAAAAGAATTATTAGTAAGGATGTTTGCAGAAATTAGAGCACTTGGTCTTTCCATGGTAATTGCGGATCAATCACCAGAAAAGGTAACAAGTGACATAATCAAATTAACTAATATTAAATTAGCATTTAATTTAGTCGAGCAGAGTGACAGGGTTATCTTAGGAAATAGTACTGCAATGAATGATAAGCAAAAGGAAAGGTTAACACAGCTAGGCCCAGGAGAAGCATATTTTTATATGAATGGATTAAAAGAGCCAGAAGAAGTAATAACAGAAAATTATAGGGAAAAAGTAAATATAAGAACTACTATTTCGGATGATGAAATAGCTAAAAGAACTACATATTGGAAAGATAAGCAAGATAAATTAAAACCATATTTAGAATGCCAGTGTGTAAATTGTTGCAATGATGGTTGTGATTACAGAATTAGAGCAGAAGCAGATGAATATTCAAGAAGAATATATAGCAAATATTTTAACGAAGAAAGTAAAGATAAAGAATTATTAGTACAAGTGTATTCAAATTTTAAAGAAGAATTAAATGCAGTTGTAAATAAAGATATAAATAATAAATTATTATGGTGTACTAAGGTACATTTCTTAAGAAGAATAATTTATTATACAAAAATAAACTTTTCAAAAAAAGCGGCACAAAAAACATTATTAAATGAGATGAATAAGGAGGCGAAAGAAAATGAATGATTTTATGCAAGGGTTAAGAGACATGGTAAAAGATGATGAGGAATATGCAAATGACTTAAGTAAAAAAACAGAAATAAATGATGTACAAGATACAAAAGATGATGCAGATGAACCAATAGATGATTTATCAATTTCCAGAAAACGAGATGTACCAAAAGAGGATAAGAAAAAAGAAGATGATGAATTAGTAAAATAATTAAGTTATAGAAGGGAGATAGTTAGAAAAACTAACAGTGAGAGATATGGAGTTATATAGTGTAATAAAAAATGATAGTTTAAACAATGAATTAGTTTGGAAATGTTTAAATGAAGATTTTAATAACAATAGTCAATTAATTGTTATGGAATCAGAGGAAGCTTTATTTGTTAACAATGGCGTAATAGTTGAAAGCTTTACAGGTGGAAAATATACTTTAAATACAGAAAACTATCCTTTTATAAAAGGATTAAGGAAGTCTATTTCTGGAGGAGAAAATGCTTTTAATTGTAAAGTATATTTTGTTAACAAAACTCATAAATTAGAATTACTTTGGGGAACAGATTCTCCTATACAAATGAGGGATGCAGAATTTAATTTTGCAGTAGGAGTAAGAGCAAGAGGAAGTTATTCTATACAAGTAGCAGATGCAAAAAAATTTTTAATAAAACTTGTTGGGGTTAATACACAATCATTTACAGAAGAGGAATTAAAGAATCAATTTAGAACAGTATTTCAAACAAAAATAAAAGTAATAATCGCCAATGTTATGAAAAATTCACATTATACAGTATTAGATATGAATACTGAGCTAGAAAGTATTGGTGATATGGCAAAAGAGCAGCTAGCAGATGTTCTTGATGAATATGGTATTAGGTTAGTTAATTTTTATGTTTCTGATATTTCTATACCAGAAAATGATCCAAACTATAAAATAATTAACGAAGCATATGCAAAAGCTCATGCAGGAAAAATAGAAATAGATGTACAAGGCGAAATGTGGAATAAGCTAACTGCAAAAGAGCTTGCAAAAGATTTAGCCAATAATCCTAATGCAGGTGGAGTAGCCGCAGCAGGGGCTGGTATTGGTATGGGAATTGCTTCAGCAGGAGCTTTTGGAAATATTGCTAATCAATTGTTTTCTCCTTTAAATGAAGGAAATAACAGTAATACTAATAACAGTAATGTTAATACACAAACACAAAGCGAACCTAAAAAATCCAGATTTGCACCTAAATCTGCGAATGGCGAAAATAATACAACAACGGAAAAAATGACTAAATGTCCTAACTGTGGTAAAGAGATTTCAGAAAATAGTAAATTCTGTAGCAACTGTGGAGCTAAAATAGAAACAAGCTATTGTAAAAATTGTGGAGAAAAAATGGAACCAGGAGCCAAATTCTGTAGTAATTGTGGAACTAGGAGGGATGAATGATGAAGAATAATAAGGTAGTTTATTCACTAATACTAGTTGTTGCATTACTAATAATTAATGTAGTGATTTTTCTGACATTACAAACATATTCAGCAAGTAGAATTTTAAATATTATATGCTTAAATGTAGCTGTTATAATTTTTTGGTTTTTTATATTTATAAATTTAAAAGATGCTAATAATAAATATTTAAATTATTCTAAAATACCAATTGTTTTAGTATATGCATTGCTAACAATTATATTAAGTATAATTTTAATAATAATTAATCCGGAAACAGTAGTTAGTACTGTAAATATCCAGGTGATTATTCATGGGATATTTGTGATTTCAATACTAACAAACAAATTAGCAGATAATACAACCGAAAGTTTAGAGAAAAATCAAAATAATAGAGTAGAGGATATAAGAAGAATTTCTAATAAATTAAATACTCTTCTGTTAGAGATAAAAAATGATAAATTATATAAAAAAATAGAGAAAGTTTATGATTCATCAAGAAGTCTAAAAGTTAATATTAACGGAAATTCAGAAGAAATAGACAATACTATTTTGAATTTAATAGATTTATTAAAAATAAAAATAAACGAAAATAATTTAACAGAAATAGAGAATGTTATAACAGATATAAACAATAAATTTATGGAAAGAAATAATTTATAATGGGGGAGAAGATAAAATGGTAAAATTAAAAGATGCAAAATGTCCAAACTGTGGAGCAAATATAGAGGTTAATGATGCGTTAGAAAAAACAATTTGTCAATATTGTGGAAGTACAGTAATTATAGAAGAAGCAATAGAAAAATATAAAGTAGAGCTTTCTGGCAAAGTAGAAGTAGAAGGAATAAAAGGAAGAAATGATAAATTAACACAAGCTAAAAAGCATATGTCATTAGCAGAATATGATGTAGCTAAAAAAATACTATTGGAAATTATTGCTGATGATCAATTTGATACAGAGGCATATATAGAATTAGTAAAAGTAGATATTGAACTTTTAGAAAAAATGAATTTTGATCCAACTACTTCAAAATTTAGAGATTCAAAAGGATGGAATCTATTAGAAGAAATTGATAAAAATTACGAAAGAATTAAAAAAATAGATGATAATAATATAGCTGAAGGTTTACTTTCAGACTACAAAGAAAAATTAGATCATTATTGTAATATAATAGAAGAGGCTAAAAATCAAGATAAAAAATTAGCGGAATATGTAGATATATTAAATGGTCATCTTGAGAAAGTATTAAAAATATCAGATGAATGTGCAGGAGCATGGATAAATGGAATTTGCGGAAAATATTTTGATATGATTGGGTTATATACAAATTATGAAGCTAATGCATTGAATGGGCAACATTATACAGATAGGTACAAATTACGTAAATTTACTAAAATTACAAGAGATGGAATTGTAGAAGGAGAATACCGCAAAGTAAGTAACAATTATACAACAAATCCATTAAAAGAAAATTTACATTTAACAACTCCAGATAAAATATTAACTTTTGATCAAATAGGTGAAAGTATAAAAGAAATAGATGCTATTACTCCTGAATATATAGCTAAATCTACTAATATTAGAAATAAAGAAATTGATAAAGCAAACGGAAAACTAGAAAGGGAAAATGCGTATGCAGATGTAAAAAATACTTTGAAATATATTTGGATAGGTGTTTTATGCCTTTGGGTATTAGGTTTCGTTATTGCTACAATAATGACTTTAATTAATAATTTTATAGCAGGAATAGCAATGATTATTTTCTTAGATAGTTGGTTAGTATTAATACCAATTGGTTGGATAAGAGATGCAAAAGATGATATTGATCATAATAAAAAATTAAAAGAAACAAATAAGCTTTTAAAGCAAGATAAGGTATAAAATTTAAAGGAGATAATTTATAAAATACTTGCAAAATAAAAAAATCATGATATAATAGATGCACATAAAAAAGACAAAATAAGGACAACACAGTTATAAATTAGTCTTTAAGAGA
>CALYAJ010000068.1 GCA_944393485.1 uncultured Clostridia bacterium | reverse complement strand
GTTTACAAAATATTTATTTAGTGGTAAAATTAATATTGACTAAAGAAAATAGGAGATAATAAAATGAGTAGTAACAATGGAAGAAGAGCAAGAGCTAACAATAATGTAAGAAATAACATGTCAAATAAAAACTATGGAAAAGAAAAGAAACCAAAGTCTAAAAAGAGAAAGGTACTAAAAGTGCTACTAATAATATTGGTAGTATTAGTAGTAATAATTGCTGCTGTTTTTGCAGCAGGTTATACATACATATATAGTTTATTAGGAGAAATGCAACAAGAAGAAATTGATTTAAATGCAGTTAGCATAGATGAAGCGGTTGCTGATGAATTAAGTGACTATAGAAATATTGCACTATTTGGTATAGATTCTCGTGAAGATGACTATGGCAGAGGAAATAGAAGTGACTGTATTATAATTGCGTCAATCAATAAAAAAACAAACGATGTAAAACTTGTATCAGTGTATAGAGATACTTACTTACTACTTACAGGTAGAAACTTAGACAAAGTAACTCATGCATATTCTTATGGTGGTCCTGAACTTGCTGTAAGTACACTTAATGCAAATCTAGATTTAAATATTGAAGAATACGTTACAGTTAATTTTGATGCTGTAGTTGATGCAGTAGATGCATTGGGTGGTATTAGAATGACAATTACTAGTGATGAAGTTGAATACATCAATAGATATATTGATGGAAACAACAAAATTACAGGACATAATTCTAGTCATATAACAACAGCAGGTACATATAATTTAGATGGTGTTCAAGCATTAGCATATTCAAGAATTCGTTATACAGCAGGCGGAGATTATAAAAGAACAGAAAGAATGAGAGATGTACTTGAAGCTATGCTTAATAAAGCAAAAACACTAAGTATTAGTGAACTTATTAATTTTGTTAACATTATGCTTCCAAAAATATCTACAAATATAAGTAGTGGAAATATAATTGGATTGGCGCCAGCATTAATAAATGTTAATATATCAGAAAGCGATGGATGGCCAAAAAAGACACAAGGTGATACAATTGGTGGCGTTTATTATGGTGTGCCAATAAACTTAGAAAAAAACGTAACTCAATTACATGAAGAATTATTTGGACAAACTGATTATGAATGTTCAGAAACAGTAAAAAATATAAGCAATCAAATAATAAATAAAACAGGTATACAATAAATTACTATTTATTAAATAGTAAATAGCTTATTTAATACCACGCTAACTATAAAACATTATATTCATTATACTATTAAAAGGGGGATAATAGTAATGGCCGATAATGAAGCAATTTTACTTAGAGATGAAGAAAATGAAGACATTAAGCCGATTATCGTTGAAACAAAAAAGCAAAATATAGGTTACCGATTTATAAAAAGAGCTGTTGATATAATAGGAGGTATTGTTGGAGTTATACTTTTAATTCCTATCACTTTAATTGTTGGAGTAATAAGAATAATTAAAAAAGAAAACGATGGACCTTTGTTTTACGAACAATTAAGAATTGGTAAAAATGGAAAACAATTCAGGATGTATAAATATAGGTCAATGTGCTTGAATGCAGATCAAACTTTAAAAGAATATTTAGAAAAAAATGATGAAGCACGAAAAGAATACAAAAAATATAAAAAATTAAAATGCGATCCAAGAATCACTAAAGTAGGTAAAGTGTTAAGAGCAACAAGCTTAGACGAATTTCCACAATTAATAAATGTGCTTAAAGGTGAAATGAGTTTAGTTGGACCTAGACCATATCTTCCAAGAGAAAAAAATGAAATGGGAGAATATTATAATACTATAATAAAAGTAAAACCTGGAATAACAGGACCTTGGCAAATTAGAGGAAGAAGCAATATATCTTTTGAAGACAGAGTAAAAATGGATTTGGACTATGCACAAAATTCTAGCATAAAAAAAGATGTAATTATTCTTTTCAAAACATTTTCAAAAGTTGTAGACAAAGATGGTGCATTATAATTATAAATCTAGTATACATAAAATAACGATAGGAATGAAATATGATGAAAAAAGATAGAAACAATTTAAACAAAGTAGAAAATTCAAATAACGAAAATAGTAAAAATACTAAAAAAGTTAAAAATAAATCAAAACATAAAGCTATAAAAATAATAGGTATAATAATTCTAATTATTATACTTGTTTGTGTAGCTTTATTTTTTGTGGCTAATGGCTTTATAAATTCTAAGCTAAATAAAATGCAATATGAACCTATAACAAACAATTTAAATGAACTAGGAATAGATGAGGCATCTAATTCAGATTCTCAAATGAGTAAGTTTAGAAATATTGCAATACTTGGTGTAGACTCAAGATATGATGATTATGACACAGTATATAGAACAGATTGCATAATGATAGCTAGTATAAACACAGAAACAAGTGAGGTTCAATTATATTCTATTTATAGAGATACATATGTGCAAATGGAATTAGATGGAGAAATAATTTTAGACAAAATAAACCATGCATACTATAATGGTGTGGAAAACACTTTAAAAACAATAAATGAGAATCTAGACCTAAATATAACCGAATATGCAATGGCCGACTTTACAGCAGTAGTTGATTTAGTAGATAGTGTAGGTGGAATAGACATAGACATAGATTCAGAAGAAATACAATTTATAAATGACTACATCAAAGATGTAACAAAAGTTACTGGAAAAGAAGCAGAGAATATTACAAAAACAGGTCTAAATCATTTAAACGGTGTACAAGCCATGTCATATTGTAGAATAAGATATACAACAGGTTTAGATTATAAAAGAACCGAAAGAATGAGAGAAGTTCTTGGAAAAGTTGCAGAAAAAATAAAAGCGATGGATCTGGGACAAATTAATAACTTATTGGATGATTTCTTACCAAAAATAAAAACAAACCTTACAGCAAATGATATAAAAAGCTTAATACCTATGGCATTATCACTTAAGGTAAAAGATTTATTCGGTTGGCCATATACAACCACAGGTGTTTGGATGAGAGGCGATTTTTATGGTCCAGCAACAACACTAGAAAGTAATGTAAAAAGGTTACATGAGGAAGTTTATGGACAAACAGATTATGTAGTACCAGAAAACATAGTAGAAATAAGTAATAAAATAATAGAAGATACAGGAGTAAAATAAAATTTGGATTTGTCGGAGAAAATTATGGAAAAAAGAAAAATAATATTTTTTGCAGAATGCGCGGGTGGAGTAGAAGAATATTTATATTTATTCTTAAAAAGGTTTAATAGAGAAAAATATGAAAAATATCTTGTTGTATCATATAAATATAAGGACTATGAAGAAAAGTTTAAAAGCATATGCAAAAATATATATTTTATTGATGTGGAACATGAAATTAACCCTTTAAAAGATATTAAGGCAATAATCCAGTTTAGGAAAATAATTAAAAAAATTAAGCCAGATATATTATACTTGCATAGTAGTAAAGCTGGAGGAATAGGAAGACTAGCTTTGTGGTTTAATAAAAAAATTAGAATTGTATATAATGCTCATGGATGGTATTTTAATGCTGAGATTTCAGATATTAAGAAAAAAATATATGTTATAATAGAAAAGATTCTAGCAAAAAGAACAGATAAAATAATAAATATTTCAAAGGATGAATATGAATCAGCAATATATAACAAAATTGCTTCAAATGAAAAAATGTGCTTAATTTATAATGGCATTGATTTTGAAAAGTTTGAAGATGCTAATAAATATAGAACAGTAACAAGACAAAAATATAGAATTAGTGAAGATGATATTCTTATAGGAATAGTAGGACGAATTTCTGAACAAAAAGATCCGATTTCATCTATAAGATCATTTAAAATAGTTAACGAGTCTTACCCGAATACATATATAATGTTTGTAGGCTCTGGAGAGCTAGAGGGACAAGTTAAAGCATATGCTGAGGATTATAATATTAATGACAAAGTTATTATTACTGGTTGGGATGAAAATGTGGAAAAATATATTCCAGCTTTTGATATTGCAATGTTACCTTCTAAATGGGAAGGATTTGGATTGGCCATTATTGAATATATGGCATGCGATAAACCTATAATAGCTTCAGAAGTGGGTGGCATAAAGGATATAATTGTGGATGGAAAAAATGGATTATTAGTAAAATCTAATAATCAAGAAGATTTATCTAAAAAAATTATTGAATTAATAGAAAATAAGAAACTAAGAAATAAATTAGTTAATAACAATAAAGAATATAAATTTAAATATAATATTGACAATGTTGTAGAAAAACATGTCGAAATTTTTGATAATTTATAGTTTATTTATACAAAGTTATTAATTTTACTATAAAAAATAAAAGGTGGTTATCAAAAAGATGAAAAAAATAAAAATATGTCATGTAGTAAGTGGATTAGTTGGCGGTGGAGTAGAAGAAATGTTATATAACTATTGTTCAAATATTGATATGAATAAATTTGATATGCATATTCTTTATCAACATAATGCATCAAAGAAAAATTATGAACAATTTAAGAAATTAAATTTTACTCTAAAGGAAATACCTTATAAAGTAAAACATCCAATAAAAAATTTCACAACTACATATAAATATTTAAAAGAAAACAAATTTGATATAATACACTGCCACATGACATTGATGAACTTTATACCTTTGATATGTGCAAAAATTTTAAAAATAAAAGTTAGAATTTGCCACTCACATAATTATGATGGAAGGAAGAAAAATTTTATAGTCAAATTTGGAGAATATATATTAAAAAAAGTATGTATCAGCTGTTCTACTGATTTATTTGCCTGTGGAGAAAAAGCTGGCGAATACTTATATGGAAAGAAAAAGTATACAATTATTCATAATGCTATTAATATAGAAAAATATGAGTTTGATGAAATAAAAAGAAAAGAAATTAGAAATAAATTAAATATTAATGATAACGAGATAGTCTTGGGAAATATAGGAAGATTAACAGAACAAAAAAATCAAAAATTTTTATTAGAAATTTTAAATATGTTAAAAGGTGAAAATAAGTATAAATTAATAATTATAGGAGATGGAAAACTAAAAAATGAATTGAATAAGAAAGCTATAGAGTATGAAATTAATAACGATATAATTTTTACTGGAATTATTTCAAATGCTCAAGATTACTATAACTCATTTGATGTTTTTTTACTTCCTAGTCTTTGGGAGGGACTACCAGTAACTTCTATAGAGGCTCAAGCAAATGGTCTAAATTGTCTATTTTCAAATAATTTAGATAATAGTTTGATTATCGATAGTAAAAAGACTAAGACATTAAAACTTGATGTAGGGGACTGGTTAGATGAAATTAAAAAAATTGATGAAAATTATCAAAGGAAAATTAATTTAAAAATATTTAATGAAAAAAAATACAATATTAAAGTGGAAGCAAAAAAATTAGAAGAATTTTATACGAGAAAGGTATTATAAAAATGAAAATCTGTTTTTTTATTGAGACATTATCAAAAGGTGGAGCAGAAAGAGTAATAGCAAATTTATCTAATTATTTGGTAAACTTAAAAGAGATTGAAAATGTAGATATTTTAAATATATATAATACAGATGTTGCTTATAAACTTGATGAAAAAGTTAATTTGTATACAATAGAAACAAAATATGTTAGATATGAGAATTTACTTAATAATGGAAATAAAATATCAAAATTAGTTTTTAAAGTTAAGAAATTTTTTAAAAATATTTATAGAAAAAGAAAAGTAGAAAAATTCTATAAAAAGTCAAACTATGATGTTATTATAGCTTTTTTACCTGAGCCATCATTTATGATTTTATCACTAAAAAATAAATTAAACATACCAATAATAATATCAGAAAGAAATGATCCTAATAAAGAATATAATAACATAAGAGCAAAGCATTTGATGAAAAAATTATATCCATTAGCAGATGGAATAGTTTTTCAAACTCCAGATGCTAAAAAATATTTTGATGGTATAGTAAATTCTAATTATGAAATTATACCTAACCCAGTAAATGATTTGTTTATAAAAAATCCATATAGTGAAGAAAGAAAAAAGGTAATTGTAAATGTAGGTCGTATTGAGGGACAAAAAAATCAACTATTGCTAATTAAATCTTTTGAAAAAATAATGGACAAGTTTCCAGACTATAAACTTATAATTTATGGTGAAGGAAGCAAAAAAGAAGAGTTAATAAAATATATAAATGAAAGAAAATTAAATAATAGAGTTGTTTTGGCCGGACAAGTAGATAATATATATGATAAAATATATGATGCTTCTTTGTTTGTACTTTCTTCAGATTATGAAGGAATGCCAAATGCTTTAATTGAAGCTATGTGTTTAGGGTTGCCTGTTATTTCAACAGATTGCCCTTGTGGCGGTCCAAAAATGTTAATAAAGGATGGAGTAAATGGATTTTTAGTACCAGTCAATGATGAAAATATTATGAGCGAAACAATTAGTAGGATTTTGGCAGATGACAAGCTTAGAAAAGAGTTATCTATTAATGCTAGTAAACTTAAAGAAATGGTATCTAGTAATGTAGTAAACCAGAAATGGTTAAAATTTATACAAACGATTGCAAAAGGAGAAAAATAATGAAAGGCTACATATTATGCTTTATAATTTCATTACTATTTTCATATATTGGCGAAAGATGCTTAAAAAAAGAGAAGAAATTTATAGGCATTTCAATGTTATTACTTTCTATATTAACTATATGTGCTTTAGCTGGATTAAGAAGTTCCAAAGTAGGAACTGATGTTGAAAATTATGCACTAAATCAATTTTGGCTATACAACAATGAAAAAAGAAATTTCCTTTATGTTATTAGGCAAACTGGAATAGAACCTTTATTTTCACTCTTAGTCCTGGTTTCTACTATTTTTAAGGATTTTCATTTTACATTATTTTTTATTGAATTTGCATGTGCAGTACCTATATATATATACGCATACAAGAATAGAAATGAAACATCTTTAACGTTTATAATTTTTATATTTTTGATGACAATGTATGCAAGATCATTTAATTTAATGAGGCAATCTATTGCTATATCGTTAATTATATTGTCTACTTATTACTTTAAAATAAAAAAATATAAGAAAACGTTTTTGATATATTTAATTTCAATAATGTTCCATTATTCCGCAGTAATATGTATTGCTATATATTTTATTATGCATATACTTATGAACTATAAAAATGAAGAAAATAAAAATAGATGGATGACATTGATATTGATTTTGGCATTGATATTAACTGTATCTATGGACAAGATTTTGGAATTAATACCTACAAAATATTCGTTTTATATGGCTTCGCAATATGCAGTTAATTCTT
>CALYAJ010000067.1 GCA_944393485.1 uncultured Clostridia bacterium | reverse complement strand
ATGTTTTATAGAAATTAGGAGAAGATTCCTAAAAGTCCTCTATAGAAAACAACAATAACAAAAAAAGTGGAAAACTAAAATAAAAAAATTAGTTTTCTACTTTTTTTGTATAATAGGGAAGTTCTCTGAACTTCCCTATTATACAAATAAATTTCATACAAAATTGCACAGCAATTTTGGCGAGCAAACAAAGACGGGGCATGTAAGTTGTTTGAAATGGAATAAAACTTTAATCATGCCCCTTTTGTTCTAGTCACTATTTAGTAACTAAACTTTGATTATGGTCCATCAATGCCAAATTCAAGATTTGGATGGTGGATTAATATAGTAGGATATTTTCTAAATAAAGTGTTTATTTATTAGCTTTAAGATATTATTTTTAATAACAATTGCCCCATATTCTGTTAATTTAGTTTTAAATAATCTTGGGCTATTAATACTTTTAGCAAATTCAGTAATTGTAAATAAAAATGTTTTTAAATATGCATAATCTAAATTAATGTTATCCATTAATAAATAATAGTGTTTTTTATATGTATATAAAGAAAAATTCTTTGTAAAAGTATTTATATTTGCTAAATTCAAATTATTCAAGTGACTTACAAAATCACAGAAATCATCGAATTTTGCAAATTCATAAATAAGAATGTTTGAATCTATACGATGTTTTTTTCTTTTTATTTTTATATTACGTTTTTTAGATACAGGAGGTAAATTAGTATCTGGTAAAGATCTAGTAACAGTTATAATAAAATTACCATCAATAGTAGCTAGTGCTTCAACCATTATTTGATAATCTTTTGTTGTAAAACCGATTTTTTCTTCAGCTTCGTCTAACATATCCATAAAAAGTCTTTGAGTGTCTGAAGAATTTGCCATAAAAGATTGATAATCAATATCATTGTCTTTTAAGTCCTGAAGATCTAAAATAATTCTTATTTTATCATTATTTAACTTTTCAAACTTCATTACAATACCTCCTTGTAAC
This sequence comes from uncultured Clostridia bacterium, assembly GCA_944393485.1. Lineage (GTDB taxonomy): Bacteria > Bacillota > Clostridia > TANB77 > CAG-508 > Merdicola. The sequence goes on along the minus strand of CALYAJ010000067.1, from coordinate 6,599 downwards.
ATATAATAATTATACTATATATATGTATAATTTTAAATACTAAATATATGGTAATAATATTATATTCTTCCTATTTTAAAAGGTACATCTAATATAGCATAAAAAGAATTAAAATAAAAGAAAAAAATGGAAAAAAATATAGAAATTTATTATGTAAAAAATATTAATTATGTCTTGAAAAAACAATGTAATATATATATAATGTTATGGAATTAAATTGATATTTCCGTAAGGAAAAGGAGGAGCAATAATGGCAACAAAAGATAAAAATATATGGGTATTAATATTATTTATATTAGCAGGATTAGTAGTAGGAGGATTACTAGGCGAAGTTGCTTCTAAGGTCGATTTCTTATGGTGGTTAGGTTATGGTCAAAGTTTTGGACTTCAAGATCCACTAGTATTAGACATTAATTTATTAAAAATAACATTTGCATTAGTAATTAAAGTAAATATTGCAAGTATTATAGGAATGTTATTAGCAATATTAATTTATAAAAAAGTATAATTAAAAAATGGGGGCAGAAAGGAAAAAATATGATAATGAAAAAGCTCCCAAATTTAGAAAGACCATATGAAAAACTTGAATTATATGGTGCATCAAATTTATCAAATTCAGAATTATTAGCAATAATAATAAAAAATGGAACAAAAAATGAATCTGCATTGGTATTAGCTCGGGAAAATTTTAGATATTGGAAACAAATGTAATAAAAATGATATTACTTTTTTAGAAGAATTAACAATACAAGAATTAACTAAAATTAAAGGAATTGGAAGAGTTAAAGCTATACAAATAAAAGCAGTATGTGAACTTGCAAAAAGAATTGGAAAACCTATATATAAAGATAAAATTATTATAAAAGGTTCAGAAGATATTGCTGAAATCTTTATGCAAGAATTAAGAAATGAAAAAAGAGAAGTGGCAAAACTGGTAATATTAAATAATAAAAATGTAATTATAAAAATAAAAGATATATCATTTGGCGGACAAAATTTTGTAATGATAGAGCCAAAAGAAATATTTTCAGATGTTATAAAAATGCAAGCTCAAAGAATAATTCTTATACATAATCATCCAAGTGGTGATAGTAATCCAAGTAAAGAAGACATAATACTTACTGAAAGAATATATGAAGCTTCTAAATTACTTGGAATATCTTTTTTAGACCATATAATAATAGGAAACAATAATTACGAAAGTATTTTTGCAATAATGAGAAGGAAAGGACTGTTTTAATATGTTTAAATTTTTTAATCTTAATTCTAAAGATATAGGTATAGATTTAGGAACAGCTAATTTATTAGTAACACTAAAGGGAAAGGGAATAGTTTTAAATGAGCCATCTGTTGTGGCAATTGATAAAAATACTGGTGAAATATTAGCAACAGGATATGAAGCAAAAGAAATGTTAGGAAGAACTCCAGAAACTATAAAAGCCGTAAGACCTTTAAGAGATGGAGTTATAGCAGATTTTACTGCTACAGAATTGATGCTTAAAAATATAATAAAAAAAGTATGTAGACAAAATAATGTTGGAAAGCCACGTGTTTTAGTAGGAGTGCCATCAGGAATTACAGAGGTTGAAGAAAGAGCTGTAGAAGAAGCAGTTATGCAAGCAGGTGCTAAGGAAGTTTATTTGATCGAAGAACCAATGGCCGCAGCTATTGGAGCAAATTTAGATGTTTCTGAACCTAGTGGAAATATAATTGTAGATATTGGTGGAGGAACAACAGAGGTAGCTGTTGTTTCACTAGGGGGAATAGTAATTAGCAATTCTTTAAGAATAGCTGGTGACGAGTTAGATGAAGATATAACAAATTATGTTAAAAGAGAATATAACCTAGCTATAGGTGATACAACATCAGAAGAGATAAAAAAAGAAATTGGTTGCGCACTTCCACTTATGACAGAGATGACTATGGAAGTAACAGGAAGAGATTTAAATACAGGTCTTCCAAGAAATATAGTTATTACATCAAGCAATGTACAAGAAGCAATTTCAGCTTCAATAAATGAAATTATAGAAACTGTTAAAATAACATTAGAAAAGACACCACCAGAATTAGCATCAGATATAATGGAAAAAGGAATTGTATTAGCAGGTGGAGGAGCATTAATTAAAAATCTAGATAAATTATTAAGTGAAAAAACAGGTATGCCAGTATATGTTGCAGAAGATCCTTTGGATTGTGTTGTAAAAGGAACTGGAAAAACTCTAGAAAATATAGAAAAATTAAGAACAGTATTAATAAATGCAAGAAAAAGATCTTAAATTTTACATTAGAGAAAGGAAGTAAGAAATGTATAAAAATAAAAAAAGTGGTGCTATAGGAATAGTAGTTACAGTAATAATATTAATTTTATTAGTAGTTTTATCAAATATTAATATAGATAAACTATCAGTTGTAGAAAATATATTTAGCACAATAGTAATGCCATTTCAAAATGGTTTTACTATGCTTAAAAATAAAATTTCAGGAAATGATACATTTTTTACAGATTTAGATAATTTAAAAACTGAAAATGAAGAATTAAAACAAAAAAATAGTGAATTAGAGCAATCTTTAAGAGAACTAGAAATAATAAAAGCAGAAAATACTACATTAAAAGAACAAATGAACTTAAAAGAAAAATATGGTGAATATAACACTGTTTCTGGTTATGTAATAAATAGAGATATAAGCAATTATACAGGAATGGTAGTTATAAATGTTGGTTCAGATGATGGTGTACAGCCTAATATGACTGTAATTGCAGACAAAGGATTAGTTGGCAATGTGGTTTCTGTAACTTCAAATACAGCAAAAGTACAAACTATAGTGGATCCAGCAAGTTCTGTAAGTTGTATAATAAATACTTCAAAAGATGCTTTTATAACAAAAGGAAGTATAGATAGCGGAAGAGAAATAAGAGCAACATATATTCCAGCAGATGCAGTTCTTGTACAAGATACAAGTGTAGAAACTTCAGGATTAGGAGGAATATATCCTAAGGGAATACATGTTGGAACAATAAAAGAAGTAGTTAATACACAAAATCCAACAGATAAATATGCAATAATAGAAACAGCTGTAGATTTTTCTAAATTAGATACTGTATTAGTAATATTAAATTAACGAAAGGAGCTAAAATGAAAAAAACTTTATCGATTTTGTTAATATTTTTAGTTTTCCTTATAATTTATTTTTTACAAGTAAATTTTTTTACATGGTTTAATATTGCTGGAGTAAAACCAAACTTATTTGTAATATTAGTTTTAATTGTAGGACTATTTGCTGGAAGAAACCTTGGAATTTCTACAGGAGTTGCCATTGGATTACTTTTAGATTTATTTATAAGTAAAAAAGTAGGAATTACTGCAATTGCTCTTGGAATAATTGGTTTTATAGGAGCTTTACTAGATAAAAATTTTTCTAAAGATAGTAAGATTACAATAATTTTAATGGTATTTTTAACTACAATAATTTATGAAGTTTTAAACTATTTTATAAATGCAGTAATATTTTCTTATACATTAGAAATTGTAACATTTGCAATTAAATTACTAATTGAAGTAGTATTTAATATTTTAATAACAATAATATTTTATCCGCTAATTCAAAAAGCAGGATTTGCACTAGAAGAAAGATTTAAAGAAACAAGAATATTAACAAGATATTTTTAATAATAAGTAAAAAGCGATGAAGCTAAAACTTAATTAAAACAATAAATATAATAAGATTGGAAGTGATTAATTGGGCTACAAACCAAATGTAAAATTAAGATTTAATTTTTTAACTACAATAATTTATATAGTTGGTATTGTATTGTTATTACAACTTTTCAATCTACAAATTGTACATGGTGAAGAATATAGAGAACAATCAAATACAAGGCTAACAAGAGAAAGTACAATAGAGGCAGATAGAGGTTCAATATTAGATAAAAATGGAAATACTATTGTAGGAAATAATATGGGATTTAGTGTTGATTTATATAAAACTAAAATTGATGATCAGACATTAAATGAAACGATTTTAAAAATAATTACAGTACTAGAGCAAAATGGAGATTCATATATTGATGATTTTATTATAAATGTAAATCCATATGCATTTTCTACTGATAATCAAGAAACAATAGCAAGTTTTAAAGAGGATCATGATATTGAGGAAAATGCAACAGTAGAGGAGTGCTTTAATAAGCTAAAAGAAGAATATGAAATAACAAATACAGATCCATTAGAAGCAAGAAAAATAATGGCAGTAAGATATGCAATACAAACTGAAGGATATAGTAGTACAAGACCTTTACAAATATCTGATAATATATCAAGACAGTCAGCTTTAATGTTTAATGAAAGATCTTCAGAGTTTCCGGGAATAAATGTTGTAGTTGAACCTGTTAGAAATTACTCCCAAGGAACTACAGCAGCACATATTGTTGGTTATACAGGTAAAATCAGTTCAGAAGAATATAAAACTAGAAAAGATACATATGATCAAGATGATATAATTGGAAAAACTGGAATTGAATATGCTTTTGAAGATTACTTAAAAGGACAAGATGGTGTAAAGCAAATAGACATGAGTGTTGATGGAACAGTTCAAGAAGAATATGTAACTAAAGAAGCTGTAAAAGGTTCAGATGTTGTCCTTACAATAGATTTAAATTTACAAAAAGTAACAGAAGAAGCATTGGCAAATAGTATAAAGAAAATTAATAGTGGAGGATATTCACAACAATATGACACAAATGCTGGTGCAGCAGTAGTAATGGAAGTAAAAACAGGAAAAATTCTTGCAATGGCAAGTTATCCAACATATAATCCACAAGATTTTGTTGGAACAATATCAACAGAAAAGTGGAATGAGTATAATAATAATGAAGATAAGCCATTAAGAAATAAAGCAATTCAAGATAATTATGCACCGGGATCTATATTTAAAATGGTAACTGCAATCACAGGATTAGAAACAGGAGCTACTACTACAAAGGAAAGAGTTAGAGATACAGGAACATTCTATAAATATAATGAAAGTTGGAGATGCTGGTTAAGAGGTGGACATGGCTGGGTAAATATTACTACAGCAATAGAGAAATCTTGTAACTACTTCTTCTACACAATAGGAACAAGAATAGATATTGATGATTTAGCAAAATATGCAAAATACTTTGGACTTGGAGTTAAAACTGGAGTAGAGTTGCCAAGCGAAACTGCGGGAACAGTTGCATCAAGAGAAACTGCAGAAAAATACGGAAGAGGTTGGTACGCAGGAGACATGATGTCAGCAGTTATAGGACAAAGTTACAACTCATTTTCACCATTACAAATGACAAAATATATTAGTATGATTGCTAATAATGGAAAAGTAGTAAATCCTACAATTGTTGAATCTGTAATTCGTGCAGATGGTACAGAAATAAATAAAGACGAAGTTGAAAAAGCTATTAAAGAAAAATTAGGAATTACAGACACAGAAGTTGAAGATTTAAAAATTTCAAAAGAAAGCATAAATGTTGCAAAAGAAGGTATGAAATCTGTTACTTCTGATGAATCTGGAACAGCATATAGTGTATTTAGAAATTTCCCAATAGAAGTTGGTGGAAAGACGGGTTCTGCAGAAACAGCAAGTGGATCTGGAAATGGAAAGACAAATGCTTGGTTTGCAGGTTTTGCTCCATATGACGATCCAGAAATAGCAGTAGTTGTATTTATAGAAAATGGTGGTCATGGTTGGTATACAGGAGAAACAGTAAGAACAATTATGGAACAATATTTTGGAATGAATACTACACAAGTACAAGAAGACATGACACAAATTCCTTATATTGAGACATACAGATAACAAAAGAAAATAATGAAAACTTAAATGGAGGCAAATGATGGCACAGTATGTAACGATTAATTTAAAAAAAGATGTAATAGTAATGAAAATAAGTGAAAAAGCATCTGAAGAAGATACAATAAAAAGTTTAAAAAAGAAACTTCCAGAATTAAAAAAGTTATATCAAGCTGAAAAGACACCAATTTTAGTAACAGGAAAAATATTAAAAAATAGAGAAATAAAAGAAATCCAAGATCTTATTCAAAACAATATAAATGTAGAAGTAAATTTTGATACACCAAAAGCTTTAGGATTGCATGGAATAAAAAGAACATATAATCAAGATGTTGGAATATCAGAAGCTAAAATACACAGAGGTTCATTAAGATCAGGTCAAAGACTTGAATTTGAAGGTACATTAATTATTTTAGGAGATGTAAATGACGGAGCAGAAGCAATAGCTGGCGAAAATGTAATTGTTGTTGGAAATTTAAGAGGATTAGCCCATGCTGGAGCAAAGGGAAATAAGAAAGCAATTATAGCAGCAAATAAAATAGATAGTCCACAAATAAGAATATCTAATATCATAAAAGAAATGGAAAAAAATGATGATGATTACAATGTGGCTTTAACATATGCATATGTAGATGAGGACAAAATAATAATGGAATAAAATTACAGGATATAAGGTTTTATAAATCTTATATCCTTTTATTGGCGCTTTAGCTTGAATAAACCACTGGTTCTACCAGTGGTGGGTAAAAAACTTTAGTATATAAAAAACTCCT
>CALYAJ010000066.1 GCA_944393485.1 uncultured Clostridia bacterium | reverse complement strand
CGAGTTTTTCTTACAACTGTCTACTGTTCATTTACTTTTTTCTAAAATTTTTGTTGCATTTCAAATGAAATTTCCGGATTAAATTTCTTTTTCATCCAAAAATGTTGATTTTACTAGTCTTTTGTTATATTATATAATTCATAAAAATACACAGGAGGTATATGTATTATGATTAAAGCTTTTATGTCTCTTAAGTTTCATGATGGAGATGCTGACAAAAAGAAAATTGATGACATCACTGTTGCACTTAACAAAGCAGGAATTGAAAACTATGTTATGGCTCGGGATTGCGAGAAATATGGCGAATTTCCAATTCCTAAAGGTTTAAACTTAATGCCTGACTTTGCTTTTCCCAAAATGGCTGAGTCAGATATACTTATTGTCGAATTCACGGAAAAAGGTGTTGGACTCGGAATGGGTGCTGGCTTTGCATATGCATTGGATAAACCAATCTATGTAATAGCCAAGACTGGAAGCGACATTTCTTCTACAATGCAAAGTGTCGCAAGAGAAATTATCTTCTATGATAAGCCTGAAGATCTTACACCAAGATTTAAGGAAATCTCTAAAAATTTCCACATTCCACCAATCATTTTGGCATCACAATCTGAATATAGAAAAAAGATGCTAAAAGAAACTTTAGGGGCTATTCCTTTTAGTGTAATAGCAAGTCATTCAGAAGAAATCTCAGATAGTTCTGATAAATTCGAAACACAGCTAAAAGGAATTGCATTGCAAAAGGCGCTTACTGTGCTTAATCTTACTAGGCACAGAGGTAAACGAATAATTCTTGGCAGTGATCAAAACATTGTGTTTAATAACACATTAATTGGTAAGCCAAAAAACATGACCGAAGCATATGAACTTCTTTGTTCTATGCAAGGTAGTAATCAAATCTACTCTCATGTTGCAAATGTCATTATTCTTGCTGATAAAGATAATATTTTAAAACAGACAGCAAAATATGATATAGCAAGAATGAGCATGGATAAAATTTCAGAAGATGAACTTATTTCTTTTCTGGAAATAGGCACAACATTAAAATGTTGTGGAGGTTTTAATATCTCAGATACTCCTTTTGTTCATCTTGAAGAAGGCCCAATGTCAACTGCTATGGGAATGACAACAGAGTTTGTAAAGGACTTCATTTCTAAAATTTAATCTATGTTTCAAAGGGAGTTGCAATCTCAGATTGTAACTCCCTTTGATTTAACACCAAAACAATTAATGTTATTCAAGAATTATCCTACTTTCATTCCCCTTTCTTATAAAAAACAAGTTTTTAGTTTCATAATTTACATCGGCTAAATCCTGATGAGTTGATATAATTATAATTCTTTCCCTATTTTTATTTATATAATATATAAGAAAATTAATAATTTCCGTTGCAGTAGCATTACTTTCATTGTAATCATCAGCTTTTTCATCAAGACCTGATGTTGGTTCATCTAGTAGCACTAAATCTTCATCATTTAACCAATATAAAATTTTTGCAAGTATTAATCTTTGTTTTTGGCCATTTGATGGTGCATTCACATCGTGATTACGAAGCCAATCCCATACATTGCTGGATTGTTTAAAGATTTCATCCCAAAGTTTTAATCCTTTCAAGATGTATTCCATTTTTTCATAATCAGGAACTTCATCACAAAACAATTCTTCGAAGAGTGATAAACTTCCCAAAATTAATTTTTCATTAAAAATTAGATATTTAGGAATTTTATTTTCTCGATTATGTTTCATTCTTCCTGTTACTAAATCCATAAATGTGGATTTTCCAGCTCCAGATGGTCCTCTTAAAATTAATATATCACCTTTTCTCATCTCAATAGAAGTGTCTAATTTTAGAGAAAAAGAAATTTCATCTTCCTTTTCCTTATATGAAACAGAAAAAGGTAAAATATTCATTTTTTCTGTTTTTACTATTTCTACTGGATTGTTAAACCTTTCCATTATAAGTTCCATATCAGGCTTCTCTACTTCCATCATAGAAATATCAGACATCATATCATCAACAACTCTAATTGCAGAATTAACTCTAGAATAAATAGTCTCAATTATAGTTATTGTTGCTATAACTTCTGTTATCGAATTTCCAGTAATATTTGGATAAACAGATGCAAAAAGTAGTCCAATTATCCCATAATTAACTATCAATTCTATTGCAGTTTGAGCAATCTGAATTATGCCAAATTTATTATTAGCATCTATTTTCTCTTTAGAATAATTTGCCAATGTCTCCTCTAATCTATTTATCCTCATTCTATTATCATTTTGCACAATAGCAGGTACTCTTAATATATCATTAATTAGTACATTCTTTTTCACTTCTGTTTTACTTTCAATAATATATAGTTTATTTCTTCTTTTTGATTTGTAAACTGAAAGTATTCCATTGGCAATGATAAAAAATAGTAATATTGGAATAAATACTTTCTGAGAAATAGATGTGTTTGTTATTATGGTAACAATTATCATAATGACGACTGATACGATGGATAAATAATTAAAGATTAAATCTGATTGCCTAGCCCAAGCTCTTCCAAGATATCTTTGTATAGTATTCAGAACTTTTTCATTTGAAAAAGTATGATAATAACCATCTTTTTCATCATACTTTAATACAGAATTCTGTACCTTTATTAATATCTCACTAGCTTTTATTGAAATATTTTTTTGAACAAGTTCAGAAAATTTAGTCCTTATACTATTACTCCATACATACAAAGATTGATCTATCAGTCTTTGAGACTGATAAAAGCAAAAGCAGATGATACCAAGAATAATAAGCTTTTCAGCCAATAATGTATTGGTAAGTTTTAGCATAAATGCAAAAACCATTCCTAATATAGACATTAATAGTGAAAATATTTGCCGTTTTATTTCTTGCATTTTTAGTTCTCTGGGAATTTTTAAGCTTTTGTCATCTATTGTCTGATAACAAAAGATATTTTTCATTTCCCGCAGATATTCAGATAATTTTTTCATTTTTTTCTCCTCCTATTAATTAATTTTACTCAGATTTCAAAAATTAGATGCTAATATTATATCATACTTTACATAATTTTTCATCGTTTATTATATAAAATCTTTAATAATACCAAGCTTTTTCATTATCATTAAAATTATTCCAAGATAAAAAGAGCATCTAATTGCTCTTTTTATTTTCTAATTTATATATAATAAATGCAACTATAACTCCTAATGTTGCAGTAATAAGTTGTGTTGTTCCCATTGCAGTACTTAAAGTTGTTACTAATTTTTCTGGAAATACTCCAAATACATTAATCAAATTAAACAATCCAAATATTATAGCCACTTTTACTATTATACCAATAACTCCGGCTAAAAAATAATGTTTATTTTTCCCTAACATTAAGAATTTATATGAATAAATTAATGCAAAATTTCCAAGCCATATTGCAGGTATCATATATACCATATATACAGAAGCTGTTCCAAATACATATCCGCTTAAAATTGTAGATATACTTGGCATTGTAACTACACCTAGAATCTTTCCTCAACCTTTTAAATTAATTGCAGATGTTACTAATGCTGCATTTACAATTGTTCCTACTATTAGTTGCGAATTTGTAGATATTACACTTGTACTACCAAAAATACTAGTTAAAATTCCTCCTAAAAAAGTTGGTACTAATAACGCAATTAAAAATATTAATATTGTTTGAATAATATTAATATTTTTAGAAAAGTCCCTTACTCTTTTACTCATTATTCCTTCATTTTCCATTTTAAACCCTCTCTTTCTTTTAGACAGAGCTTTAAAATATATCTTTATTTATTTGAATAAATAACTTTACTTGTTATTCCAAAAAGTTTACCTATCTTGCCAGATAAAGTATTTATTTCATCTTGTGGAGCATCAATAATTATAGTAATAATATTAATTGCCTTTTCTTTGTATGGCATTCCCATTCTTCCAATTATCCTATTAGAATAATCATGTAGAATTGAATTTAATGTTTCTACATTATCTTTATTTTCTAATATAATTCCAATTATTGCTACTCTTGTATCCATAGTTCCTCCCATCTTTGCTTTTACCTTAATAAAATTTTGGTATCAGAAGAAAATATAATACTTTGCTATAAAGATATTCTTATTAGCTCAGTTTGTATAAGTATATTACAAAAAGAAATTAAAATCTAGTATATTAATAAATTTTTAAATCTCTATATATTTTTTATGTAAAGTATGTTATAATATTTTTCGTAACTGTCAACATGTAAAAATTAATAGGAGGTTTTATGAGTAACCTAATTATTACAGGGCTTCCGCAATACGCGAATGCTATTACTCACTCTGGGCGGTTTACTGCCTCAGAAATTTTAAGTGTAGTTGTGTTGTCCAAAAGCAATGACGATATTCTTCGTCTTGCACGCTTGAAAACTGGATCTTTATCTGCTGTACCAAAAACTGCAATTGCCTTTGGCAAAGGCAGTAAATATGATGTAAATGGTGAAAAAAGACCAAATGGTATTCCCTATTCTTCTGCCGGATTAATTTGGAAAGAATTTGGTATGCAACTTCTTAAAAATGAAGATTACATTGAACCTAAGAAACTTTGGGATGCCATTGATGAAGCTCTTTTTCAGCCTATTGATGCCATTGAGGCAGGCTATATGCCTACTAAGGATTACAGATATAAAGCTTTGTCTTTATATCAAATAATAGATATGTTTAATCCTTGGTCAGAAACGGCAACAGATACTGATTATAATGGAGCATTTGAAACTGCATTTAATCTCATGCTTCAAATTTTTGAGCAGACAATAAATTACTGTCTAACCAAAAATTTTGAAGCTTAAAAAACTTCTTTCTTGCTTTTTTAAAGTAAGAGTAAAAAGACAGGTGTTTTTTATTAAATCACCTGTCTTTTTTCTATTAATAAATATGTGATGCCACTACACTAAGTAACTTTGATTGTCAAAAATTTAAGTATTTATATGTCTTTTATTTACATAATTTGTAATATCTTAACAAATATAGTATAATAATAGTGTATTTTTCTTTATTTAAAGCGATTGGAGGTATTAATATGAAGATTACACAAAAATTAGAATGGGATTATGAAGCAATCAAAACCTTATCAACAGATTTTATTACTAGAGATACAATTAAAAATGTAGTTGCTGCTGAACTTTTTATTCCAGTTGTTGAAGAATTATATGATAAAAACATATTTACAAATTGGAGCGGTCTAACAGGAAATGCTCACATAAGAATCCCATTAGATGGCTTATCTAAAGAAAATTTTCTTATAGCCAAACACAATTGTAAAAATTATCCTGAGCATTGGAAATTACAAGGACCTCCATATGAAGATATTAAAGACATTTTGCCAAACTATTCTTTTGAAATATATGTAGATTATGAAGAAGGATTAACAGATGTTTCAGATGTTGTTGCCCAATTACTTAATGAAGCAAGAAAATTATTATTTCAAGATGTTCAAATCGCAAAAGAAAAATATGTAAGAGAAAGCCAATTACCAAGAATTGATATAAAAGGATTATATGAAAAATCTAAAATTTCTGTTTTTGATTTAGAAAAACAAGAAGAAGAACTACTTCCAGCAGAATCATTTGAGGAATTATCTGAAATGTTTTTAGAAGGTGATAATCCAGAATATTTTTATGACGAAGAAACAAACACTTTTTTCAAAAATAAAGAATTAATTGCAAAATCAAAAAAATATAGAGAATATGAATCATCTATAGAACAAAGAAAAAAAAGAGCAATTGATGAAATAGGTAAAAGATTTAGTCCAAAAATGACAGATGAAGAAAAATATAAAATTATTTTTGATTGGTGTGTTAATTATTTTAATTATGCTTACTCTGGTTTAAGTACTGCCTATGCTGAGCAAGAAATGTTTAAGGAATCTGATGAGAATTTAACTAAATATTACAGAAATTATTGCAGAAGTGCAAAATTGCAATGTGATCTTTTAAATCTAGAACGTAGAAAAGCATTTTTGGAGGATTCAAAAAATAATCCCAATATTCCAAATGAAGCTATTATACGAACTAAAAGAATAATTAAACACCTAGAAGAATGTGAAAAATGTAAGCAAAAAGAAAATGGATTTATATCTGGAGATACTGATAGTGTATGGCTTAGTAGATTTGGTGTATGCCTAAATTTTGCAGAAATATATGAATTTTTATGTAAAAAATTCTCTTTACCTTGTGAACATATACAAGGTTCAATTGATTCTAATGAATATAACGTAGGACATGCATGGAATGCAATAATGATAAATGGACAATTAAAATATGTAGATATATCAAGTGCACTTCATTGTAAGGATAAGAGTAATCCAATTAATTTACCTGAAGATTTTTTTGCAAAATCATTTATAGAACTACAAAACATAGATGGCGGGAAACATAGACAAATATCAGAAGGATTCAAAAAAAAATATTAGGGCATTAATTGACAACTCTGAAGGATGGGATATAAACGATTAAATAATAAGATTAAGCTAACTAGTTTTCAAGCATACTAGTTAGCTTTTAATTTTGTTTTTTTCTTATAAGTTCAATAAAAAAATTGGGTGGAGATGACCAAAGTTCATCTATATATATCAATAATTATAGCATATTTGTTGACAAAAATGTTGACAAAACTATTATTAATCACACAAAAAAGCATATAAATTTATACGTAATATACATAACATAAAAGTAAATTTTTTACTTGACTTTTAATTAAAAGTATGTTAACATAAAAAAGTAACATGAAAACCATGATTCATAAAAGAAAGTATTGGTAAAGTACAAAATACTTTCGCAGCGCAAGGAGGCGCAAAAGCTTGAAGAGAACGTATGAAGGATTAACAGATGCTGGCAGAAGGGCAGTTATCAGAGAAGCTGAGAGGTGCGGAGCCGAGGTCACCTATGACAGAGGTGGTACAATCAGAATTGAAGGCGAAGTAAGTTCTGTCAGACATGCCGCTAGAAATCTGAGAAGAAATTACGACAACGGCGACGGATACGGGATCTATTAAAAAAAAGAGGGACCTGATTTCAAGGGTCCCTTTTCTCTGTCATAAAGATTAAAGTCGATTTTTCATATAAAATAAAAAAAGACACAAAAAGGTTAATTTTGTGCCCTAATTGGTGGAGATGAGGAGAGTCGAACTCCTGTCCACTAACCCGTCCATACGAATTTCTCCGAGTGCAGTTTATTATTTAAATTTCCTAATATAAATTGATTAATAAACAAAACAATTTATATAGTATCTCTTAATTACCCACTATTCCAGAGAACTAATAGCTTCGTTTCCTACTTTAATTTGGCGCCCTATTTATAACAGTAGGCTTTATAATAGAACGACGTTGCAACTAGGCAGCGTAAGCTAATTCTTCGTTATTAGCGTTTATATTTAATTTTGCTTTTTTTAAGTGGCCAAAGCAACCATCCACTACTCGCTTTTCGTACTTCAAGATTAATGTCGAAACCATTACATCCCCAAGTACAATATATATTATACTATATAATTAAAATTATCACAATATTTTTTAGCAGGATAAAGACATGAAAAAATTTTTCTAATGTATATATCCATTGAATTATCTAGCTTTAGAGATGGTTGATGTAT
>CALYAJ010000065.1 GCA_944393485.1 uncultured Clostridia bacterium | reverse complement strand
GTATATTTGGAACTGGTTTTTATTGATTTTTATATTATTTTAGAACTTTGAAATTTTTTTTCATGTCTTTATCCTGAACAAAATAGAGTGATACTTGAAAATTATGTAAATAGTATATATAATATATCCATGGCAATTTGGAAAAATATAGTTACGAAATAAATTAATATTTTTTCAGTAATTATGCCAAATATTTTTTTAGGAGGAGTTTCATGATGGAACGGCAACAATCTGTAATACCAATACCGTATAATCTTCAAAGATTGAAGGAACTTTATGAAAATGATTTTCCGGAAGTAAAAAAATCTATTGAAGATTTTTTTGAAACCGATTATTGGAAAATCAATATAGAAGGTTTCTTAAATCTTTTGGTAGAGGAAGGAAAGAAATTAGGGTATACGCAAGAGGCATTAGCTGAAGCACGAAACAAGACAATAAAAAAAATGAAAGATGCAATTTATTCTGATGTATTTTGCTCTGCTCTTTCAGGTATATTGATAAAGAGTGGGTTGTCTTGGTATAATATGAATGATGAGATGTTGGCACTTTCAAAGAGTGTCACCATTAACGTTTTTTTGGAGTTAACAATAAGTGAATTAAAAAAAGATATTGAAAATTATCTTAAATCTTTATTTAATGAATCTTATGTTTTTTCTACTGAAACATATTATACAAGTTAACATGAAACAAGAGGCACTGAGCATTTCTACAGCTCAGTGCCATACCTTGAAAATAAAACAAATTCGGGAGGACAGAATGGCATTATTAGAAGTAGAAAATTTATCACATGCTTTCTCTGAAAAGCAGTTATATAGAGATTCTTCTTTTGAATTATATAAAGGAGAACATATGGGAATTGTTGGCCAAAATGGAACAGGAAAAAGTACTTTAATAAAAATATTATTAAAGGAAATTCTTCCTGATAAAGGAACAATAAAGTGGCAAAATAATACAACAATAGGAAGTCTAGATCAGTATGCTGTAACAGAAGGAGAAATGACAATATTTAATTATTTAAGAACAGCATTTGAAAGACTATATAAAATAAATGATGAACTAACAAAATTATACGAAGAAATGGCTGAAAATTATTCAGAAAGTATAATGAATAAAGTAGATAAATATCAACAAATATTAACAGATGAAAATTTTTATGGAATAGATAGTACAATACTTAAAGTCACAAGTGGCCTTGGAATTAATGCAATGGGAATGGATACAATGTTAAAAAATTTAAGTGGAGGACAAAGAGCGAAAGTAATACTTGCAAAATTACTTTTACAAAATCCAGATGTATTAATTTTAGACGAACCTACAAACTTTTTAGATAAAGAACATATTGAATGGCTTTCAGAATATTTACAAAGTTTTAAAGGAGCATTTATTATAGTTTCACATGATTATGATTTCTTGGAAAAAGTTACAACATGTATTTGCGATATAGAATTTAATAAAATTAAAAAATATAGAGGTAGCTACTCAAGTTTTCTTAAACAAAAAGGTGCATTAAGAGAAGAATATATAAGACAATATGAATCACAACAAAAAGAAATTAAAAAGTTAGAAGATTATATTGCTAAAAATAAAGTAAGAGCATCAACAGCACAAATGGCCAAAAGTAGAGAAAAAAAATTAAATAAAATAGAAAGATTAGAAAAGCCTAGTTTTACATCTAAGCCACATATACATTTTACATCAATAGAAAGCAGTGTACAGGTTGTTTTAGAAGTAAATAAACTAGAAGTTGGGTATTATTATCCATTACTTCCAAAGATGAAATTTGAAGTAAGAAATGGCGAAAAGCTTGTAATAACAGGATTTAATGGAATAGGTAAGTCTACATTGCTTAAGACTTTGATGGGACAAATTTCAGCTATATCTGGAGAATTTAGATTTTCAGATGCTATTAAAAAAATTGGTTATTTTGAACAAGATTTGGTTTGGGAAAATCCAAATGATATACCATTAAATATTATAGGGAACGAATTTCCTAAATTAACACAAAAACAAATAAGAAAACATTTAGCAGATTGTGCAATTAAAAAAGAGCATGTAATGCAACCTGTTTCAACATTAAGTGGAGGAGAGCAAGCTAAAGTTAAATTATGTAGATTAGCACTAACACCTTGTAATATTTTAATATTGGATGAACCAACAAATCATTTGGATGTTGATACTAAAGAAGAATTGAGAAAAGCACTAGTAGAATTTGATGGAACAGTAATATTAGTTTCTCACGAGGCATCATTTTATAAAGACTTGGCTACAAGAGTAGTTAGCATAGAAAAATTATGTGTAAGAAATTAGAAGTTTGGTGAGAGACCTTTTTCCTATTTTAATTTACAATAAAAGGTTGATTTAAATATCATTGTAAAAAGAGCTTTTTTATGATATAGTATATAGAACTACAAAGTAAAAATCTTAGTAAAAATATTTTTGAAAGGAGGGTCTTGCAGCTTTGTAGGAATAACATAGTGGAGGTAAGCAGTATGAGTAAATGTTATTTTTGCAGAAAAGGAATTCAGCCAGATTATAAAAATGTGAAGGAACTTAAAAGATTTATACATCAAGACGGCCGGATAAAATCAGCAAGACAGACAAAACTATGCAATGAGCATCAGCGCAAGGTTTCGACTGCAATTAAGAACGCAAGAATTTTGGCACTTTTGTAGTCAAGTAAGGGGAGTAGCACGAGTTACTCCCTATATTTTTATAATATGAAAGGTCTCCGAACTTTCATATTATAAAAATATATTTCACACAAAATTGCTGTGCAATTTTGGCGAGCGAACATTTCTTAGCTGTGCGAAGCAAAGCAAGCTACAGATAAGTTATACTATGAAAAGACGGGGCATGTAAGTTGTTTAAAATGGCATAAAACTTTAATCATGCCCCTTTTGTTCTGAATATAAATAAATATTTAAAAAAATATTCAATAAGCTCTTGACTTGAAGCTAACTCTAAATGATATATCATATATGATGATATATGATATAAATTAAAATAATAATAAAATAAATAATAAAGGAGAGAAATTTATGAAAACACTATATTTTGATTGCTCTAGTGGAATTAGTGGAAATATGACACTAGGAGCATTATTAGAAATTGTAGGAGATGAAAAATATTTATTAGAAGAATTAAAAAAATTAAATGTTGATGGATATGAAATAGAAATTTCTAAAAAAGTAAAAAATGGAATTACAGGAACTTATGTTGATGTGATTTTAGAGCATGAACACCATCATCATGACCACGAACACGATCATCATCATGAACATGAACACCATGAACACGAACATCATCACCATCATGAACATAGAAATTTAAATGATGTTAACACTATTATTGATAATAGTGCTTTAGAGGATAATACTAAGGATTTAGCTAAAAGAATATTTTTAAGAGTAGCAAAAGCAGAATCAAAAGTTCATAATAAACCACTAGATGAAGTACATTTTCATGAAGTAGGAGCAATTGACTCAATTGTAGATATTGTGGGAACAGCAATTTTAATAAATAAAATAAATCCAGATAGAATTATATCAAGTATAGTTAATGATGGTTATGGCTTTATAGAATGTGCACATGGAACTATGGCTGTACCTGTTCCAGCTACAAGTGAAATATTTGCAAATTCTGATGTTAAATTTAGACAAATAGATATAGATACTGAATTAGTTACTCCAACAGGAGCTGCAATTATAGCGGAGCTTGCAGAAGATTTTATAACATTACCTGCAATGGTAACAGAAAAAATTGGTTGGGGAACAGGTTCAAAAGATTTAAAAATACCTAATGTTTTAAAAGTATATTATGGAGAAATGAAAGAGCAAAATCAAAATTTTGTAGTAATGGAAACAAATATAGATGACTGTTCAGGAGAAATACTAGGATATACATCAGAAAAATTATTTGCCAATGGAGCTTTAGATGTATTTTATACACCAATATTTATGAAGAAAAATAGACCAGCATATAGATTATCTGTTGCTTGCAGAAAAGAAGATATGTTTAAACTTCAAAATATTATTTTTAGGGAAACTACTACAATAGGGATTAGATATCGTTTTGAAAGCAGAACAGAACTAGGTAGAGAATTTGTAGAAATTGATACAAAATATGGAAAGATAAAAGCCAAAAAAGTAACTAATGATGGTGAGACATATGTATATCCAGAATATGAAAGCATGAAAAAAATAGCAGAAGAGAATAATATTCCTTTGAAAGAATTATATAAATTAGAGGAGCTAAAATAAGTTAAAAGACTAAGGGAGTGCATAATTATACATGGAGATAAAAGAGATTTTAGAAAAATTACAAGAAAATAAAATATCAATAGAAGATGCTGAAAAAGCGATAAAAAATAATCAATATGAAGATTTAGGTTATGCCAAAATAGATCATAATAGAAAAGAAAGATCTGGAGCAAGTGAAGTTGTTTTTTGCCAAGGAAAACCTGACGAATTTTTAACTAAAATATATAGTACTATATATAAAGAAAATGGAGAAGTATTAGGAACAAGGGCATCTAAAGAGCAATATGAACTAGTAAAAAAAGACATACCAAATGTAAAATATGACTCTATTTCTAAGATATTAAAAATAGAGAAAGAAAAGAAATTAGTAGGAAATATTGCAATTTGCACTGGAGGAACAGCAGATATTCCTGTTGCAGAAGAAGCAGCTCAAACTGCAGAATTTTTAGGAAGTTATGTTGAAAGAATTTATGATGTTGGTGTTGCAGGTATTCATAGATTATTAAGTAATATGGATAAAATAGAAAAAGCAAATTGCATAATAGTTATAGCTGGAATGGAAGGAGCTTTAGCGTCTGTTGTTGCTGGACTTAGTAAAGTGCCAGTAATTGCAGTACCAACTTCAATTGGATACGGAGCAAATTTTGGAGGAGTATCAGCATTACTTAGTATGTTAAATTCATGTGCAAACGGAATAGCAACAGTAAACATAAATAATGGTTATGGTGCTGGCTACATAGCCAACCAAATTAACTCAGCCGTTAGCGAACGAAAGTGAGCTTTATGGATGAGTTATGCAACTGAGTGAAACGAAGTTGTATACATTGATTCAAGTATGCCGTTAGCGAACGAAAGTGAATTTATAATTTCGAGTCCACAGTTATATATTAGCGAATATTAATAAAAAGGAAGATAAATATGTTAAAAAAATTACAAGATAGATTAAAAGAATTAAATAAAGTTGCAGTAAGCTTTTCAGGTGGTATAGACTCTAGTTTTTTGCTATATGTTGCAAAAATCACATTACCTAAAGAAAATGTATTAGCTATTATAGCAAATGGAAATATGATACCAAGAAAAGATTATAAAGAAGCAATAGAATTTCTAAAAGAAAATAACATAAATTATAAAGAAATAGAATATAAACCATTAGAAATAAAAGAATTTAAAGAAAATAGAAAAGATAGATGTTATTTTTGTAAGAAAAAACTTATGAGCAGTATAAAAGAAGAAGCAAATAAAAATGGTTTTGAAAATGTTTTAGATGGTAAAAATGGAGATGACTTAAAGGTATATAGACCTGGTAATAAAGCAACAGAAGAAGTAGGGATAATAAGTCCTTTGGCAGAAATTGGATTTTCAAAAGAAAATATAAGAGAAGAAAGCAAAAAACTAGGACTTAAAATTTGGAATAAACCATCCAATTCTTGCTTAGCAACTAGATTTCCATATAACACAATACTAACAGAAGAAAAATTAAAAAAGGTTGAGTTAAGTGAAGAAATGTTAAAAAATTTAGGAATACCAAAAGTAAGAGTAAGAGTACATCAGGATATCGCAAGAATTGAAGTAGAAAAAGAATATTTTAAAATAATAATGCAAAATTTAGAAGTAATAGATGAGATAAAAAATCTAGGATTTAAATATGTTACATTAGATTTGAATGGATTAACTAGCGGAAGTTTTGATAAATAGTTTAAAATATTTTGTAAATCTTTTTTTACGTATACAACAAGGTTTAGTTACCTATGTCCGTGCAATCGCAAAGCAAGCTACAGATAAGTTATACTATGAAAATACGGGGCATGTAAGTTGTTTAAAAGGTCATAAAACTTTAATCATGCCCCTTTTGTTCTAATTGAGTAAGATAGGAGGAATTAAAATGAAAAAATGGCTAGTCCCTATTATTAGTATTTTAGTGATTATATTAGTTATTGCACTTATAAATGTATTTATAGTAAATATGTCTAATAATGAAGCAGATGTAGCTGATACATATGTAAACACACAAGTAAATGCAACAAATTCAGAAAATAATGTGAGTGCAGAAAGTAATGGTGAATATTCTACTGTATATTTTACATCTGATATAAGTCCTACAGGTTTGATGAATATTTATAATAGATTAGAATTCACACCACAAGGAAATACAGCAATAAAATTATCTACAGGAGAGGCAGGAGGAAATTATTATCTTTCTCCAGACCTTATAAAAGATTTAGTTCAAAGTGTAAATGGAACAATCGTAGAATGTAATACTGCTTATGGAGGTTCAAGAAGTAGTACTGATGCACATATGCAAGTTGCAGAAGATCATGGATTTACACAAATTGCAAATGTAGATATTTTGGATGCATATGGATATACAAGTTTACAAGTACCTAATGGTAAACATTTAACAGAAGATTTAGTTGGAAAAAATTATGAAAATTATGATTCAACAATAGTATTATCACATTTTAAAGGTCATGCAATGGCAGGATTTGGAGGTGCTGTTAAAAACATATCAATAGGATTTGCATCTTCTAATGGAAAAAGCTTAATACATAGTGCAGGAAGCAGTACAACTGGATTTGGTGGAGCTTCTCAAGATGATTTCTTAGAATCTATGGCAGAAGCAGCACTTGCAGTTAGCACAGATAAAGGTGATGATATTATTTATATAAGTGTTATGAATAATTTATCTGTAGATTGTGATTGTGACAGCAATCCAGCAGAGCCAGATATGCATGATATAGGAATTTTAGCATCCAAAGATCCTGTTGCACTTGATAAAGCTTGTGTAGATTTAGTGTATTCATCACAAGATGGAGCATCTTTAATAGAACGAATTGAATCAAGAAATGGAATACATACTCTAGAATATGGTGCACAAATAGGACTTGGAAACCTTAATTACGAGTTGGTGAATATAGATGATGGAAACAATTAAAAGCCAATTAATTTATTTTTGGTATTATTTTGATATTCAATTTAGACAAATATTTTTCTATTGGCTTATTGGAATAATAATAGGTTCTGTAATATCTGTATTTGCTAAAGATAAAATTCATAAATTATTTGAAAGAATTCAGAATAAGAAATTAGGGATACTTGGAATATTTATAGCAAGTTTGCTTGGAATTTTATCACCATT
Source organism: uncultured Clostridia bacterium (assembly GCA_944393485.1). GTDB lineage: Bacteria > Bacillota > Clostridia > TANB77 > CAG-508 > Merdicola. The sequence continues at coordinate 821 of CALYAJ010000065.1, read as the reverse complement.
ATGTATGTATGGAACAATTCCAATTGCTGCCTCTTTTTCTAAAAATGGGATGAAAGATGATTTACTTGCAAGTTTTATGATGAGCTCAATATTATTAAATCCTCAATTACTAATTTATAGTGCAGCATTAGGAACAAATGCTTTGTTAATTAGATTAAATACAAGTATATTATGCGGATTTTTAGCAGGTGTCCTTATAAAAATATTTTATAAAGATAAAAGTTTCTTTAATTTTAAAGCTTTTGAAGAAAAACAAAATAAAGATACAGATCCAAATATGTTTAAGAGATTATTAAAAAATATAGGTAGAAATATAAAAGCTACAGGATTATATTTTTTATTTGGAATAATACTTACAGTTTTATTTCAAATGTATGTACCACAAGAAGGATTTGCAGAATTGTTTGGAAATAATACTGGATTTGGAGTATTAATGGCTGCGACTTTAGGTGTACCTGTATATGTTTGTGGAGGAGGAACTATTCCTCTACTTAATGAATGGTTACATATGGGAATGTCCATGGGAGCAGGAACGGCATTTATGGTTACTGGTCCTGCAACTAAAATAACAAATTTAGGTGCTTTAAAAATAGTATTAGGAATAAAACATTTTATAATTTATTTGGTGTATGTAATTTTATTTGCTTTGATTTCTGGACTTTTCATAGATTTAGTTGGAATAACTATATAATAGTGTCATTCGTGGTGAAAAGATTGGTATAATAAATCCACTTTTATTTTCGTAAGAAGGTGTCCTAAAATAGGAGACTAAGAAACAAAAAATCCAACTCTTATTGAGCTGGATTTTTTGTTTAATCTCT
>CALYAJ010000064.1 GCA_944393485.1 uncultured Clostridia bacterium | reverse complement strand
AAAAAAGCAAAAGCTCAAAATAATATTAGTATGAAATGGAGGCATCCTAATGGATAATACAAAGCTTGGCAATTTTGAAGCAATTGCTTTAACACTTATTATTATAATTAACCATATTATATTAAACTTTTCAAAAACTATAATATCAAATACAGGTTCAGCTTCTGCTTTAAATATTTTATTTGTAGGTATTTTGTTATTACTATTTGTTGAATTATTACTTTTTTTATTTAAGCATTTTCCTAAACTTGATATATTAGATATTTCAGAATATTTAGGTGGAAAAACCTTAAAAATTATAACAGGTATTTTATTTATTGGATATTACATTGTATTTGCAAGTATTTTATTAAGGAGCTTTGCTGAAAACTTAAAAATAATATATTTAGATAAATTGCCAATTACCATTATTGTAATTATTTTTATTATTGCAATTACTTATGCAAATAAACTTGGATTTAGTGCAATTTCTAAAGTAAATATGCTATTTCTTCCGATAATAGCTTTTTGTATGCTATTTGTTTTTCTAGCTAATATAAAGAATTATAATTTATCAGGAATCTTTCCTCTTCTAGGTAATGGAGCACAATCTACGTTTATATTAGGACTTAGTAATTTATTTGCTTTTTCTAGTATATCTATTTTGTATTTTCTCCCTCCAATGGTTAAAGATAATTCATTCAGGAAGATTGCAAGGATATCAACAATATTATCAATTATATTATTCTTTTTAGGAATTTTTGCCTTTCTTTGTCTATTTTCTTTTTTAAGAAATAGTGAAGAAATTATGGCATTATACTTAGCTTCTAGATATATAGAATTTGGAAGATTTTTTCAAAGGTTAGATGCATTATTTTTACTCATCTGGACAATAGGCGTTATTTCCTATTTATGCATAATTACAGCACTTTCTATGAATATATTTAAGAAGATAAGTAATATAACAAATTCCAAAGCTCTTGTTTATTGTTTTGCTGGAATAATATATATAATTAGTCTTATACCTAAAAATATATCTCAAACAAATTATGTAGAAATTAATATTTTCAAATATATTGTATTTATTTTAATATTTGGCTATAGTTTATTTGTTTTAATTTTTGCCAATATACGTAAGCGATTAGGAGGTGGCAAAAATGAAAAAACTTCGTAAATTTGTTTTAAATATTTTTATTATATTGATAATTTCTGTTCTAATTTTTTCATTATCTGGTTGCTATAGTGCACAAAGTATAGATGATTTAACATATGCAATAGCACTTGGTATTGATAAAGGTGAGCATAATAATTTGGCCATTACTGTACAATTTACTTTTCCAAATGCATCAGAAGGAGGTTCTTCTGGTGAAACAGCTCCTACAATTATAAATACAGTAGAATGTTCTTCTATTAATAGTGGAATAAGTCTTTTAAATAGTTATACAAGTAAAGAAATTAATTTGTCACATTGTAAAATAATCGTTTTTTCAGAGGAATTAGCAACCTTAGGTATAGGAGAGGAAATTTTTACACTATCAAATCAAGTTGAAATACGACCTGACTCTAATATAATAATTTCTAAATCTTCTGCCAAAGAATATATTGAAAATTCAAAACCAGAACTTGAAAACTTAGTTGCTAAATATTATGAATTAACATCTTATTCACAGGAATATGTTGGATTTACTGAAAATATTACATTATCTGATTTTTTTAATAAATTAAACACTACTTATGTAGAACCAATTGCAATTTTAGGTAATGGAAAAAAGTTAGAGCTATTAACCTCTAATAATTCTAATGATTCAAATGATGAACTTAATATTGTAGCAGGACAAATCCCTATTACAGAATATAATCGAGAAAGTGAAAATATTGGTATTGCTGTTTTTAAAGAAGATTCTATGGTTGGAGAATTAACTGCTATTGAAACAATGTTTCATTTGATTTTAACTAATAACTTTGAATCAGGAATTATTACATTAAGTAATCCTTTAAAAGAAAATTCAACTATAGATGTAGCCTTATACTCTCATAAAAATACTTCTATAAAAACAGAACTTATAAATAATTCTCCTTTTTCTAGTATAGATATTAAATTAAATGCAAGATTATTATCAGTAAATCAAAACTCTGGTGATTTTGGCACAGAAGAAATTAAAGAATTAGAATCATTAATTAATTCTTTTTTACAAGAATCCATTTTAAATTATTTATATAAAACTTCAAAAGAATTCGAATCAGATATTGATGGAATAGGAAAAAGTTTATTGACAAAATTTAAAACTATGGATGAATGGAATAATTATGATTGGTCAAATAATTATAAAAATACTTTTTTTAAAGTAAATGTAACTACAAATGTTAAATCTAGTTTCTTACTTTCTAGTTAATGGAGGTGCTTATGTTTTTTATAATTTTAATAATTTCTATTATAATATTTTTAAAGACATTAAGTTATGGAATTTATGAAATGAAAATAAATAATAATAAACCTGCTGGAATATCAATTATTTTTCTTGCTACTATTGTCTTAATTTTTGCACCTTTTGTAACATTATATAGATAAAATATTTAAATTATGGTATTATACTCTAAATAAGGAGTGAAAAAATATGATTGATTATATAGGAATTGATATTGGAGGTACTAATATTAGAATTGGTGCAATTAATGAAAATGATGATCTTGTATTTGAATATAAAGAATCCACTTTTGAAAATGTTACAAATAGTGAAGATTTATATAACAAAATAATAAAACTTATAAAAATGGTTCCAAATTATGAAAGCATTAAAGCAATTGGCATTGGAGCACCCGGTTCAGTAGATAGAAAATTAGGACAAATTATTACATCAAAAAATATAACTTTTTTAAAAAATCTTCCATTAGTAGAAAAATTAAATAAAAATTTAAATAAACCAATATTTCTTGAAAATGATGCTAGAGTTGCAACTTTTGCAGAAGCAATATGTGGGAAAGGAAAAGATAAAAATATCGTTTGTTATATAACAATTAGTACAGGATTAGGCGGAGGATTAGTAATTAATAAAGAGATATACAATGGTAGTAATAATTTAGGAGCATATTTTGCAAGAATGATATTAGATGGAGAACATACAAGTCATTCTTTAATAAGTGGTACTGCATTACTTGAACAAGCTAGAGAAAAAATAAATAAAAATATAAAAAGTACTTTAGAAGTTTTTGATTTAGAAAAAGATAATAATCCTATTGCAAAAGAAATTATTAAAAATTTTAAAAGAAATTTAACAGTATTATTATTAAATATCTCATCAACAATTAATCCAGATATAATAATTTTAGGTGGAGGAGTATTAAAATCAAAAGATAGTTTTTTATTAGATGTTATTAATAGTTTTAAAGAAAAAGCACATCCTTTAGCAAAAAATACTATTATAGAGACAACTAAATTTGAAGAACCTGGTATCATTGGTGCATCAATCTTAGCCAAATATGAATATAATAAACTTAATTCTGTTATATAGAGAAAGAAAGTCTTTAGATTATACTAAAGACTTTCTTCTTGTTCTTCTTCAATTATTCTTTCAAACGAAATTCTCTTTTCTTGTTTATTTGCTTCTATCACACGTATTTTTATACTATCACCTATTTTAAATACTACTTTGCTTCTTTCTCCTATTAAAGTTTTTCTATCTGGATCATATTCAAAATATTCATCACCTAAATTTTCAAATCGTATTAGGCCTTCTACAGTATTTTCTAGCTCTACAAATACTCCAAATTGTGTTACTCCAGATATTATTCCTTCATATTCTTCTCCAATTTTACCTTCCATATATTCTGCTTTCTTAATATCTATGCTATCTCTTTCAACTTGTGTTGCTACTTTCTCTCTTTCTGTTGATTGTCTTGCATCATCTTCTGCTATTTTTAAATAATATTCTTTTTCTTCATCTTCCATCATGTAATTGTTTTCTAAGTATTTTGAGATTATTCTATGAATAAATAAATCTGGATATCTTCTAATAGGTGAAGTAAAATGACAATAATATTTACTTGCAATTCCAAAATGTCCTTTGTTTTCTGCATCATATTCTGCAACTTTTAAAGTTCTTAATACTAAATTAGATACTATTTTTTCTTCTGGCTTACCTTTTACTTCATCCAATATTTTAGAAAATTCTGTTGGATATACTTTATCTTCTTTTACTTTAACTTTATATCCAAAATTAAATAGCATTTTATTTAATTCTGTAACTTTTTCTAAGTCAGGTTCTTCGTGTACACGGTATATAAATGGTGCTTTAAGCCAATAAAATTTTTCTGCAATTGTTTCATTAGCTGTAAGCATAAATTGTTCTATTATTTCATTTGCAAATGTTGTTTCATATTTAGATACATCAATTGCATATCCATCTTTGTCTAAAGTTATTTTGCTTTCTGGAATATCTAAATTCAAATAACCTTTTTCTAGTCTTTTATTTTTTAAAATTAGAGCTAATTCTTCCATTAGTTTAAAATCATCTATATACTTTTCATATCTTTTTGTAACTTCTTCATCTGAATTATCTAATATTTTTTGAACATTTTTATAACTCATTCTTTCTGTTACATTTATTATTCCTTTATAAACATCACTAGAAATAACATTACCTTTTGAATTTATTTCCATACTAACTGATAGAGTAAATCTATCTTCACCTGCGTTTAAACTACATATTCCATTTGATAATTCTCTTGGAAGCATTGGTATTACTCTATCTAACATATATATACTTGTTCCTCTGATATATGCTTCTTTATCTAATAAAGTATTTTCTCTAACATAATAACTTACATCTGCTATATGAACATCTAATTTATAATTTCCATTATCTAGTTTTTGTACACATACAGCATCATCTAAATCTTTTGCATCATCACCATCTATTGTAAAGATATCATATTTTCCTCTTAAATCAACTCTATTTTTTATATCTTCACTATTAATAGAAGTTCCATATTTTTTTGCTTCTTTTCCTACTTCTTTAGGAAATTTATATGGTAAATCATAATCTTTTATTAATGAAAGCATATCTATTCCTGCTTCATTTACATTTCCGATAACTTCTATAATCTTTCCTTCAGCTTTTTTTCCTTTTTCAGGATATTTTAGAATTTTTACTAATACTTTATGATTGTCCCTTGCTTTTCCAAAATTCCTTTTAGAAATAAAAATATCTTTACAAAGTTTTTTATCATCAGGTATAACAAATCCAAAACTTTTATTATTTTGAAATGTTCCAACTAAAGTATCTTTTTCGTGTTCTAATACTTTTAATATTATGCCTTCTTCTCTTTCTCCATCAGATTTATTTTTCTTTTTTACTAAAACTCTATCTCCACTAAAAGCACCTTTTGTATTTTCTTTAGCAATATGGATTTCTTCGTCTTGGTTTTCTACTTTTACAAATCCAAAGCCTTTTTGATGTCTTCTAAAAATACCTTCTACAATTCTATCGTTTTTTTGCATTTTATCCCTTCTTTATATTTATTTTTTACATACTAATAATATTTATTCTTTATATAATCTAATTAATTTCGCTTCGAAAAACTTTTATAAGAATTTTTTATAACTTAAAAAAAGAACGCATTTAAGATAATAAAATACTTCTTATGCGTTCTTTTAATTTATAATTTATAGCATAAATATAATTCCTAACACAACTGTTAATACTGCAAATACTATTCCTAATATAATTGTCCATCTTTTTTGTTTTCCAGCTTTTGTTCTGCCTTTATTCTTATCATAGAAATTATTTGTTTCATTACCTGTCATTGCACCAGATGCACCATTATCTTCTTTTTGTTGTACTAATGTTAATATAATTATTGCTGCTGCAACTATTATGTATATAACTATTAACACATATTTTAATATATCCATTTTGCTATTCCCCCTGAATCTATCTTTTTAATAACTTTAAATATTCTAACATATATATTTTATAAAATCAAATATATTATTTATTTTTATCTTTTTTTAAATTTCCAAATATATTTTTAGCTCTTTTTTCTTTAGAAACTAGTCTATCTGTTACTACATTTTTTATAAGAATTCTTTTTAAAGTTTCTTCATTTACATCTGCAATTAATGTTCCATCTTTTGCAATTGAAATTTTTCCTGTTTCTTCTGAAACTATTACTGCAATTGCATCTGATTCTTTAGATATTCCTATACCTGCTCTATGTCTTGTGCCAAGCTCTTTTGCTATATCTTGATCACTTGCAAGTGGAAGCATACATGCAGCTGCTGTTATTCTATTGTTACTTATTATAACTGCTCCATCATGAAGTGGTGTTTTTGGCACAAATATATTTGTTAATAATTGTGGTGATACTTCAGCATTTATAACAATTCCTGTATCTACTATATCTTTAATTCCAATATCTCTTTCTATTACAATTAATGCACCAATTTGCCTTTTTGACATTTCTTCTGCAGCAATTACTATTTTGTAAATATCTTCTTTTGTCTTGGTCTCTATATCTTCGGTAAATCCAAAGAACTTTCTCATCTTACTAGTTCCTAATTGTTCTAATGCTCTTCTTATCTCAGGTTGGAAAATAATTATTAATGCTAAAATTCCCCAACTAAGAACAACCTTATCTAATATTGCATGTAATATATTAAGTCTTAATACACCACTAAGCCATGTTATTATTAATAATAGTATTATTCCTTTAAGTAATTGCCATGCTCTAGAATCTTTGGCTATCTTTAATATTTTATATACTAAAAATAAAACAATTCCAATATCAATTATAAAGAGTATTAAATCTAAAGGATGTTCCCACATTGCAACAATTCTATCTAAAATATTTACTTTGTAAAATTCTGCAATTCCTGTCATTATATCATCTTTCATTTTTATCTCCTATTACATTCCTATAAGGTAAAATAATAATGTTCCACCTACACTCATAACCATTAATACAGCAAGTATTCCTGCTACAATTTTTACGGCTAATTCGCCCTTATTACTTTTAACTTTTTTAGTTCCTTTTGGCATAATTTTACCTCCTAATATATTGATTGTATTTATCCTTAACTTAAAAGTGGCAATGTTTTTTCCCTTGCCTACTATAGTTTACCACACTTTATTTTTTTTGTAAATATAAATTTATGGTAAACTTTATGAACTTTAGGGACGGTCCTTAAAGTTCAAATTTTATGTAAAATTATCTCTAATTAATATTTTATCAGAAAAAAAAAACAAGTATAAATACTTGTTTTTTATAGTAATTTTAAAACCAGCCATTTTTTTCTATTCTAAATCATTTTGATATTTTTTTATCATCTTAAATTCTATTATTCCTCCAAATATAAATAATATTATATCAATTATAGAAATTATCAAATATATTTCCCTTTGAACATTTTTTACTTGTTCTACATAACTGCTTTGTTGTTCTATTGCTTGTGTTTTTTCATCGTCTGTCATATTTTCTGATTCATTTATTATTTCTTCAGAATTTGCTTTACTTTCTTCTAATCCTATAATTATAAGTGAATAATTAATAACATTTCCAAATGATACAAAAATCATCAATATTACATAAAAAATTATAATATTTCTTTTGAATTTCCACTCATTTTTGGCATCTAATTTTTTTTCTTTAAAAATATCAGACGTTGCAAGTTTTGATGGTATATATATTAAAACTGCCATCATAACTATAGAAAATATTGATGAGATTAATATATTTATATGCCCAGATAAAATATTATATATTACTGCAAAAATTATTGTTAAAATTATATAATATAATATGAATCTCCAAATAAATCCCCATGTCATTTTTCCAGAAGTTTTTAATTCTTTTTCCATTATTTATCCTCCGTATAATTTATAAAATTTATATTGATATTATATTCCTGTTTGCTAATCCATGTCAAACTCATTCTTTAATTAATATTTTAAATAAAAGTTATTCATTTTTTATGTAAATCATGATATAATATGCTACGTAGTTATAGCACATTGAAAAAAGAATATGAAAGGAGGACTAATTCATTAATCTTTTGTACAAGCTGTCAGCTGTTAAAATAGGAACTCGTAAACATTTCATATAATATAAGGAGATTTTTTATGAACCAAAAAGAAAAAAAAGCATTAAAAGTATTGGCAAATTGTGGATTGCAGTTAGAATACGAGCATGTCAATCCCACAGAATTAATTAGCGAAGTAGAAAAACTTCCTACTGGCGAAAA
>CALYAJ010000063.1 GCA_944393485.1 uncultured Clostridia bacterium | reverse complement strand
AAATAAAATATACAATATTTACCAGAAAAAATATTTATCCCTTTTTCTTAAATGTCCTTGACAAAGGGTACATTTTATAGCAAAAGAAATGTTAAAAGAAGGAATGGAAAGAGAAAAAATAATCAAGATAACGGGATTGACAGAGGAAGAATTGGAAGAAATCATTAAAGAAAATGAGAACTAATTAAGATAACATGGCTATTGAGAAAATATAAAAAAAGAAAAGTGGCAAATCCACTTTTCTTTTTTTATATAAATTGAAAATTTAAATCATAAAACCGATTAGGTCAAAAAAGATTCCAAAGATAACACCTATTGAGAATAACAATACAGTAATTTTTATATTTTCTTTTAAATCTTTATTTGTTCTAAATAATATTAATAATCCAACACCTGTATTAACTAATAATCCTGCAATCATGGTTGCAAAATTTAATACTCCAGAAATATAAAGTTGAGTAATAATAACTGATGAAGCACAATTTGGTATTAGACCAACAAGTGAAGCTATAATTGGACCAACAACTGGAGTTGAATTTAATAAATGTGAAAGATTATCTTCACCTACGAAATGTATAATTAAATTCAATATAAAAGAAATTATTAGAATGTATAAAGTAATATTTATAGTATGCTTTAATGCAGATTTAAAGATTCCGTGTTCACAATGACAATGCTCATGCTCACATAAATCTTTTATTTCAGGTTCTTCTGAAGAATCTTCAAACTTTTTCCTAAAAAATAAATCTATTAAAAATCCCACTAAAACAGCGATAGCTAATTTTACTAAAAGTATAGTAATAATAGTACCAATATCAACTGCTTCTGATATTAATATAGGCAACATTTCATCAGAGGTTGATAAAAATACGGCAATTAATGTACCTAAAGTAATTATTCTTGCAGAATAAAGACTAGATGCTGCAGCAGAAAAACCACATTGAGGGACTATTCCTAAAAGACCTCCCCATAAAGGTCCAGAGCGACCACTCTTTTTAATAAAATCTTTTGTTTTTTTACTAGTTTTATGTTCAATAAATTCCATAATTATATATGTAATTAATAAAAATGGAATTAATTTAACAGTATCTAGTAATGTATCTAAAATTACATCCCACATAATATATCTCCTTTTTGAGTAATGTAAATATGAAAATTTATTTCTATTCATCAAAGAAAACATAATAATTTTAAATAAATATTAAAATTATTATGTTTGTATAGATAGTTTTAGTCTAAATATTAGTTAGTAAACGAAATAAAAATTTCGAAAGTATCTATATTTTACTACAAAATGTCAATATTTTCAAGTAATCGGTTGCAAAAGCTGGATAAATGTGATAAAATATGCACGTTGAAAAGAGAAAATCTTTTCTCCTTACCCATTATGTGATGGGTTATATATCCATGAGGAGGTGAATATAATGAATAAATACGAAAGTGTTATCATTATTAATCCATCTATTGAAGAACAAGCTATAAAAGATGTAGTTAAAAAATTCACAGATTTGATTAATAATGAAGGAAAAGTTGAATCAGTTGACGAAAGAGGAACACAAAAATTAGCATATCCAATCAATAAAAAAGAAGAAGGATATTATGTTGTAATTAACTTTGAAGCAAAACCAGATTCAATAGCTGAATTAGAAAGAAATTACAGAATTGAAGATAACATCATGAAATTCATAGTAATTAGAAAAGAAGACTAATTTGGGGGCCTTTATTAAAAGAAAGGTAAGGTAAAAATATGAACAAAGTAGAATTATTAGGTAGATTAACAAGAGATCCAGAAGTAAGATATACACAAACAAATAATACTTTAGTTGCTTCATTTTCATTAGCAGTTAATAGAAGATTTGTACGTCAAGGAGAAGAAAGACAAGCAGATTTTATTAATATTGTTGCATGGAGCAAATTAGGAGAATTTTGTAGTAAATATTTTAAAAAGGGTCAACAAGTTGCAATAATAGGAAGAATTCAAACAAGAACTTGGGATGATGACCAAGGACAAAAACATTATGTAACAGAAGTTGTAGCAGAAGAAGCTTATTTCGCAGAAGGAAGAAGAGATACAGAATCTGCAGGAAGTTTTGATAACGCATTTGGATCTATGCCAGCAGGTGGAGATTCAGATTTTGAAACAACTTCAAATGATGATTTACCATTTTAATGGAAAGGGGGTAAAACTAGATGGCAGACAAAAAACAAAATAGAAGAAATAATAGAAATGATGATGATTACAATCCAAGATTTAGAAAAATGAGAAAAAAAGTTTGCCCATTATGTGCAGACAAAGATCTTGTTTTAGATTATAAAAATGCAGACCAATTAAAGAAGTTTGTAAATGATAAAGGTAAAATATTACCAAGAAGAGCAACAGGTGCTTGCGCTAAACATCAAAGAGATATTACTTTAGCAGTTAAAAGAGCAAGACATATTGCTGTATTACCATATACACAAAACTAATTATATTATTTTTAAAACCGTAGCTTTGTAGCTACGGTTTTTTGTATATTTCTTATTGTATAGGAAAAATCGCCAGATTTTTACGTATACAACAAGGCTGAAGTTACCTATGCCAGTGCGATTGCGAAGCAATCTGTACATGTGGCGAAGCCAATTTCCTTATTTTATATTTCTTATTTTAAATCTAATATCATCACCAAAGAATTTACAAATATCATAATATCCAACAATTCTAGAAACAATTCTTTCATCATAAATAGAAAAAAGATTTTGTATAGATAAATTAGTTGAAATGATTGTCTTTTTATTATCTAAAATACGAGTATTAATAACATTAAATAATTCAGTAAATTTAATATTATTCATTGTTTCTGTTCCTAAATCATCAATTATTAATAAATCAGATTCAAAAATATTATCTATAAATTCTTTAGAAACAGTATTTTTCCCAAATTTACAATCAACAATATTATCAAGCATTGCAGGAGCAGTTTGATATAAAACAATTTTACCAGCATCAATTAACTCTTTTGCAATACAATTAGATAAAAAAGTTTTTCCAAGTCCTGGGCTTCCAGTAAAAAGTAGATTTTTTCCTTTGGGATTATCAAAATTTTTAATAAAATTATCTACAATTTTTTTGATTACTAAAATATTTTTTCTAGGAGAAATCGAAGAATGGTATTTTTCTTCATTTATCTCATCTGAATACATATTTTCATCAAAGTTATTAAAATTTTCATAATCTAATTTATTAATATTTGATTTATTATATTGAATATTAATTAATTTTTGTTTTAAACAAGAACACATTTCTGTTTTATTATTTTTGGTAATATATCCGGTATCATTACAAAAAGAGCATTCATATTTTGGTAATAAATAATTTTCATCTAAATTATGTTCTTTTAGGATTTGTTTCTTTTCTTCTTTTAAAATATCAATTTTACTTTTTAAATCTTCAACTAAAGAACTATCATTTTTTTGAAGTAGTTCTCTAGAAACAGAGATACCTAAATTTGCGATTTCTTTATTTATTTCAGATAAACGTGGATATTTAGAGTATAGTTCTTCAGTACGTTCATCTGCTAATTGCTCAGCATGTAATCTTTTAATTTCGTATTCTTTTAGTAAGTTCTTTAAATTATTATTAGACATTTTTACTCCTTAATTATTAGCATATAAAGTATCAAGATCACTATAATTTCTTTGCTCATATCCTTTGTAATTAGTTTGCTTTTCTAGTATTTTTTTATTTTGATTTTGTATTTTAATTTGTGCTAGAAAATCATTAATTTCTGAGGCAGTATGTAAATTTCTTTCATGCCAATTAGAAATCATTTTATCTAAATAATCAAAATTAGGATTTGCTTTAGAAGTAGTTTTCTTAAGTGCGATTTCGATAATGTCCATATTATAGCCAAAATCAACTACCCATTTTTCTATATATGCACTTTCATATTGTGTAAGAGGTCTAGAAAATCCTAATTTCTTAGAAATTTGTTTCTTTATTAAAGACAATTTTTCTTGTTTTGAATAATAATTTTCTAAATCGGTATATGTTTTTATATTATTTTTATGCCAACCTTCTGCAACTGCTTGAATATAATTTCTGTGTAAAGCAGAACGTTCTAAACAATATCTAAATAGTGCAATCATTACAGGTTCATCAAAACCATATTTATTAAACCATAAATCTATATCATTATACCAAGAAGGAGACATCATTCCTTGGAAACATGTATTATTAATATCTTCTATGGCCTTTGCTCTATATTGATTTTTAGAGTTAGAAAGAGCTTCTTCTGGTGTAGAAGTTAGTCTTGGCGTATATAGTTTATTTAGTTCTTTTTCTTGCAAATCAACAACAATATATCCATTATTTTTCTTAATTAAAACTTCTTGTTCTTCCCAATATGCTAAAGCTTCTTGAATTGTTTTGAATGGTATATTTAATGATTTAGAAAGGTCATTTATTTTTACTTCCTTGTTATATTTTGAAAGAAAAGTGATATATAAATAAACTTTAATATAATCACCACTTGCTTGAGACATGTATTCTGTAAAAAATACATCAGGCAATTTTGTTTCAGAAAATAAAAAGTTTTTGTCGTTTTGCTCTAGTTTCATAACTCTCCTCCTATAATTACATTATTATAGCATTATAAGATTTTTTTTACAATAATACAAAACGACAAAATTTGACTTGAATTTTAAAATACTTCAAAAATCAATATTTAATAGTCAAAAAAATTTTTTCTATAAAAATATATTGTTCTATTTTTATAAAATTTAATTATATAGTAAAAGACGTAAATAATATTTTCATGATTATAGCCAATTATACATATTAATGTAATTGGAACATTGACTATTATAAAAACTAGTATTTTTGAGTAAAAACTTAAATTTAGAATATGTAAAACTAAAAAAGTTAAAACATATATAATTGTTAATAAAATTAATGTTGAATAATCTAAAAAGCCTAAAAATTTGTTTTTAAAATCATAATTTTGAGGAATTATAAAAATAAAAATCACCTCATTTTAATTAGAGATTTCATGGTAGATAAATTTGTACTTATATCGGTAGAAATTCCGCCAATAAGTTGTCTTATATACGAATTAGCTCTAATTAAAGTATATATTGCACCAATATATATAAATTTAGATAAAATATCATCCGAAAATTTTAAGGATAGTATTACTATTAATATTATAGAAACAAAACTTTGGATAAATAACAAAGAAAAAAATGTACGTAACCAACTTTTAAAGAACCAACTAGAAAAACTAACAGATAAAGTTAGAAAGGCAAAAGGGGAAAGTATAATAAAAACATTTAGTAATATATATCGCAAAGAATAAGAAAGCATTAAATTTAAAAGTCCAATACTACAAAAACTTTTTAATATTCCGTCAACAGAGAAAATATCAATTGAAGAGTTCTCAAGAGATATAACTGTGTTTAGTTCTGCAACTAATGTTTTAAATGAAATTTCTTTATTTGTAAAGATTTCCCCAATTTCACAAAAAGATGAACTAATTAAATTATTTATATATAATATTTGTTCACAAATAAAATATGAACAATTAACAATTATACATATTAATAATAATTTAAAAATAAATTGATATGGTCTTTCTACTTGTTTAGTGGAATAATAAGATAAAAATAGTTTTATACAATAATAAATAAAAAAAGCTATAATTAATGAATTAGCAATTAGTAAAATACCATTTTTGCTAGAAGAACCAAATAAGCTTTCAAACTTAGAATTGGTTAAAATATCCTCATTAACGAAAACTAAGTCATCGATATAAGAATAAACATTATTATCTACAGATGCAAATAAATTTTGAATAAGATCATTTATTGTAGAAGAAATTATAGAGGCTAAATTAGAAGAATCCATATTATCCAACCAAAGATTTTATAGCAGCTAATATTAAATCTATAGCCAGTATAAAACCATATGAAAATAAGGAATTTTTAATTAATTTTTTGCCTATTCTTATTCTTTCATCATCACCAAAACTAAACTTTTTCATAAATATTCCTGTACCAACAGCAACTGCTGCAGCTGGTGTAGCAAGCTTTATAAGCCATTCTTCTATATTTTCAAAAGCCGAATTTAATTTGTTTACTATTTTAGGTTCTGCTGCATATGTTGTAGATGATAAGAATATTATAAAAAATACAATAAAAACAATAGATAAAATTTTAAAGTTAATGTATATCACGTCCTTTCAGATATGAAATCATTTAAAATATGGATACATTTTTAATTTTTGTGGAGGCAATGTGGATTTTCCGTCAGATAAAAAAGCTAAACAAGTAAAAGTTTTTAATTCTTGAGAAAAATATTTTGAATCAAAAATATAATCATTTAAAACATATGTATTTATGCTTTCTGAAATATTAGAGCGTGTTGACTTGAATTTTTTTAATAAATAATTATAGTTAGTTTCTTGAGCATTCTCTGAAACTGTTTTAGATTTTTTCTCCTTATCTTCTTTACCAAGCTGTTTTTGTGCACATTCAATTGTAAATATATCGTCAGTTCTAAACCATATTTTATTTACTAAATTTTGTAAAATGACTTTTAAAGCTGATTCGTCTTTTATAGAATTAAGCAAAGAGGAATAGCTCTGTGTTGCTACAATATTAATACATTTTGCTTCTCTGCTTTCAGAGAAAAAATTAGCGTCCGAAGAAGTAATGTATTCTTGGTACTCATCACATATAAAAGCAACAGGTCTTTGATTTTTAGAAGAAATTCGATTCATTACTTCTGCTTGAAAATCCAATTTCATATATGTAGCTAAAATTTTAGAAAGTAAAGTATATTCAGAAATGTTCATAGAAAGAACAACTATTTTTCCAGAATATATAAGATCATTAAATCCTTTAAAAGTTATATTACATTTAGGCGGAGAAAATAATTTTGATATTTTATAGTTTGAAATAAAAGGCAAAGTTATTCTAGTTATTTCAGATTTTAGGATAGATATAGTCCTATCATCCAAGGAATAAAATTCTTTTTCAAAAAAATTAATAGATGATGTTAAATTGTAGAGCTCTTCATTAGAAAAAGTATTACTAACGAAACTCTTTCTTAAATATTCTATTTTAGAATAATAATATTTTTTATCATTAATTAGTTTGTGAATTTCTATAAAATTTACGTAATTATTATTATATAATCTACATAATTTTATAGCTTCAGATAATATTTGTTCTGCTTTATCTAGCCAGAAAGATTCACTATTATTGGGAGAAATTAAAGTAAGAATAGTTTTTAATCTATTTGCTAAAACTAGTGAATTTAAATTAGGCTTATCCAATGGATTATAAGTTTTATTAGAATTTAAACCAATAATAATTAAATCTTTTAAACGATTAAATTGTTTTGCATAATTATAAATTTGTTTATAAAAATTACCTTTAACATCTAAACACAAAATTCCTAATTTTTCTGATTTTGAATTATTATTATAATTTATAAGTTGTTTTGAAAAGGGATAAATTGCAGAACTTGTTTTACCACTACCAATTGTTCCAGTGATTAAGATGTTTTGATAAAGAGAATTTTCTGGAATAAATATGTCATGGTTTTCATTAATATTATGTCCAATTAATAAATATAATCCAGTCGGATTAATTGTAATTATCGTTTTTGCATTTTTAATCGGTTTGCTAAAACAAGAAACAATTAAAAAGGAAACAGTAAAACTAGATATAATACATAATGCAACATATAATATTTTAAAACAAAACCAAAAAGTGGGATATTTAGTACAAATATTGAAAGGATTTATAGCAAATGAAATTAAAATATTATTTGAAGTGAATATTGGATAAAAAATAATTATATTAAAAAATATTAATAATAGAGAAATACAAAAAATAAATAAACTTAGTTTTTTTGACATAAAACCTCCATTGCTAATGTTCAAGTTTCTTTTTTAGTTTATGTCCTTGGATATCTTGAGTTAATATAAAAGAAAAAATTGAATAAATAGAATAAAAAGTAATAAAAAAGTTAATAATAAATGAAATAAAAAATAAATTGATTAATAGATTAATACAAATCACCTACCATATTGTGTATTCTACTATAAATTATTTAGAATGTCTATACTTTTTATATAAAATGTGATAAAATAATTTCACAAAAATTTAGGAGGGAAGAAAATGAATATAGAGAAAACAACTAAAATTGGAGAATTATTAGATACAAATCCAGAAAAAGCAGAATTATTATTAAGTGTTGGAATGCACTGCTTAGGTTGTCCTGCATCAAGAGAAGAAACATTAGAAGAAGCATGTATGGTACATGGAATAGATGTAGAAGAATTATTAAAAGAATTAAATAAATAAGAAAAGAGATTATTGCAAAATTCTTTTACTCGAAAAATTTTAATTTTAAAGAGTAGGAGAGAAGCAATGTCAACCACTATATTCGGATGAATATAGGTAGTTCAGCCATATTATGTTGAAAAAATTAAAAAAAATTTAAAAAAATCAAAAAAATATGTTGACAAATGAAAAAAAACATAGTAATATATAAGAGCACTGCGGATGCAGTGCAACATGGGCTATTAGCTCAGGTGGTAGAGCACTTGACTTTTAATCAAGTTGTCCCGCGTTCGAGTCGCGGATAGCTCACC
>CALYAJ010000062.1 GCA_944393485.1 uncultured Clostridia bacterium | reverse complement strand
CATATTTTTGTCCTAACAAGCAATGAATTTCGTCAGCTCGAAATTCTAAATGGGGAAATTCCCCAATCCCCTTTTTAAAGAGAGGAGAAAGAAAATGGCAACAACAAAAATATGGAAAGTACAAAAGAGATTAGATCATGTAATTAACTATGCAACAAATGAAGAAAAAACAAGAAATAATTATAGCAAACATGGAATGGATGAGTTTGATAGTATCAGGCAAGTAATGACTTATGCAACTAATCCAGATAAAACAGAAAAACAATTTTATACTACAGGGATAAATTGTGAAATAAAAGATGCAGTTAAACAAATGCAATTTGTAAAAACATTTTATGGAAAAGAAAATGGAATACTTGCATTTCATGCTTATCAATCTTTTACTGAAGGAGAAGTTACTCCAAAAATCGCTCATGAAATTGGAGTAAAACTTGCAGAAGAAATGTGGGGAGATAGATTTCAAGTTGTAGTTTCTACTCATTTAAATACACAACATCTTCATAATCATTTTGTCATAAATTCAGTTTCATTTAAAGACGGAAAGAAGTATTATAGTAATTTGACTAATACAGCATTGCTAAGAAAAATATCAGATGAAATATGTGAAGAATATGGCTTGAGCGTTTTAAAAGAAAAGATTTGTAAATCAGGAATTAACTTTGAAAATTTTTATAAAAAATCTATGAGAGATTCAGATTATTATAAATTTGCAAAAGAAGATATAGATTATGCCATAGAACATTCATGGACTTATAAAGAATTCTTAAAAAAATTAAAAGAAATGGGATATGAAGTATATTTTAGAGCAAATAAAATTAGTGTGAGAATGTATCCACATAAAAGAAATATTAGAATAGAAAGAGCATTTGGAGAAGAATATTCTATTGAAAATATTAAAAATAAAATTTGTAGTAGATATCCAAGTAGAGAAGAAGTAATTAAACCTAAAACTTATGATAAAAGATTATTTTATAAAGGTATTGCCAAGAAATTAAGAAAGCCTAAAGGAATAATTGCTTTATATTATTACTATTGCTATTTATTAAAAGTATATCCAAAGAAAAATTTAAATTATAAACTTACTCCAAAGATGAGAGCAGAAGTAAAAAAGATGGACAAGTATTCAGAACAAATAAGGTTTATATGTAAATATAAGTTAGAAACCATAAATGATATAGACAATTTAAAAGAGCAGAAAAAAGAAGAATTACAAAAGACTTTGAATACAAGAAATAGGTTGTATTATAAAAGACAGAAACTAGATAATGAAAGTGAAAAAGATGCTGTAACTAAAGATATTATAAATGTTACAGATAAAATAAAAAAGATACGAAAACAAATTAAATATTGTGATGAAATATTTACAAGAAGTTTAGAGATGAGAGAACAAGTTAAAAACTTGGAAGAAAAAAATATACAAGAACAGAAAAAAGTAAAAAGTAAGAAAAAAGATAGAAAATATGAGAGATAAGGCTGGTATATTTGGATATCAGTCTTAATTTAAATTATATTATATAATGTAATATTAAATAAAATAATTAATTAAATAAATAATATTGCATACAATTTCATTATATGATATAAATTACTTAAGTCAAAAAGTTGGGAGGAATTATGGGAAAAAAAGAAAAAACACAATCAATCAAAGATGAAATTAAAGGGTACATTACATTGAGTGGATGGCATATGGGAGAGGTCGCTAGAAGGTTAAGTAATAATAAAAGTAAAGTGCCTCTACAGAATTTATCTAATAAATTGGCTAATGGAACGATAAAATATTCTGAAGTAAAAAAGATTGCAGAAATAATTGGGTATGAAATTCAATGGAAGAAAAAATAGGAGGGAAATTATGGATAATAAGAAAGAAAGAGAAAGAGAAGAATTACATAAAACAATTTGGAAGATTGCTGATGAACTTAGAGGCGCAGTTGATGGATGGGATTTTAAACAATATGTATTGGAACTTTTATTTTATAGATTTATATCAGAAAACATAGAAAATTATATAAATAATAATCAAATAAAAGCTGGACAGAAAAATTTTAAGTATAGAGATTTACCAGATGAAGAAGCTGAATATGGAAGAGAAGAAATTGTCAAAGAAAAAGGATTTTTTATTTTACCAAGTGAACTTTTTTGCAATGTAAGAAAAAAAGCCAAGTTAAACCCTAATTTAAATATTACTATACACAATGTTTTTGAAAATATAGAAGCCTCATCTAAAGGTACTGCATCAGAAAAAGATGTTAAAGGACTATTTGATGATTTTGATGTGAAAGGAAATAAACTAGGTAATACAGTAGATGAAAAAAATGAAAAATTAATAAAAATGTTGGATGCAATTGGAGATTTAAAGTTAGGAAATTATTCAGATAATACCATAGATGCTTTTGGGGATGCATATGAATTTCTTATGACAATGTATGCTTCGAATGCTGGTAAATCTGGAGGAGAGTTCTTTACGCCCCAAGAAGTGGGAGAATTACTTGCTAAAATTGTAATAATGGATAAAAAAGAAGTTAATAAAGTATATGATCCATGTTGTGGATCGGGGGGATTACTTTTAAAATTTGCTAAAATATTAGGAAAAGAAAATATCAAAAATGGTTTTTATGGTCAAGAAATTAATATAACTACATATAACTTGGCTAGAATAAATATGTTTTTGCATGATATTAACTACAATGATTTTGATATATCTAGAGGAGATACGTTAACACAACCTATGCATTGGGATGATGAACCATTTGATGCAATTGTTTCAAATCCACCATACTCAATTCATTGGGCAGGTAAATCAGATCCTACATTAATAAATGATGAAAGGTTTGCTCCAGCAGGAATATTAGCTCCAGAATCTAAAGCTGATCTTGCTTTTACAATGCATATGCTATCATGGTTAAGCCCAATAGGAACAGCTGCAATAGTTCAATTCCCAGGAGTATTATATAGAAGTGGAGCAGAACAAAAAATAAGAAAATATATGGTAGATAATAACTTTGTAGATACAGTTATTCAATTGCCTAGTGATTTGTTTTTTGGAACATCTATAGCAACATGTATATTAGTTCTAAAAAAATCAAAGAAAACTAGTGATATTTTATTTATAGATGCATCTGATCAATTTGTAAGAAACACTAATAAAAATAAATTATCCTTCGAAAATATAGAATGGATTATAAAAAAAATAAAAAATAGAAAAAGTGAAAATGACGAACCAGTAGTAGTTGTATCAAATGAAGAAGTAGGTAAAAACGATTATAATTTATCAGTAAATACATATCTAAAAGATCCAGAAGAAGATAAAGAAAAAATTAATATAAAAGAAGTAAATAAAAATCTAGAAGAAATAGTAAAAGAAGAGATTGAAATAAGAAAAATGCTTAATAATATAATCCAAGAATTGGAGGGGTAAATAATGAGCAAGATTAAAGAATTAATAAAAAATATGAATAAAAGTGACATAGAGTATTTATATCTAGATAATATTTGTACAATAAAAAAAGGACAACAATTAAATAAAAAAATTTTACTTAAAGAAGCTCCATATCCCGTCATAAACGGAGGTGTATCTCCATCTGGATATTGGAATCAATATAATTTTGATGAAAATATGATTACTATTAGCCAAGGGGGTGCATCTGCTGGATTTGTAAATTGGCAAAAAACTAAATTTTGGGCAGGAGCTCATTGCTATGTTGTTGAGTTAAAAAAAGATAATATTAATTATAGATATTTATATCATTTTTTAAAACAAAATGAAAAATATTTAAAAAATTCTCAAGTAGGGGCTGGAATACCAAGCATAGCACAAAAGAGTATATATGCCTTAAAAATTCCTGTTCCTCCAATAAAAGTGCAAGAAGAGATATCAAGAATTTTGGATAGATTTAGTGAACTAGAGGGAAAATTAGAAGAAAAATTAAGTAAAGAATTAGCATTACAAGTGATACAATATGATTATTATAAACAATTTCTTTTTAAAAAATCTAATAATGCTGTAACTAAACATATAACAGATATTGCATTGGTTAAAGCTAGAGTTGGGTGGCAGAGATTGACAAGATCAGAATATTTACAAAAAGGTGATTATTATTTGATAACGGGTACAGATTTTACAACAGACGGAAAGATAGATTTCAATACTTGTGTTTATGTTTCAAAAGAACGTTATGATATGGATGAAAATATCCAAGTACATAAAAATGATATACTAATAACTAAAGATGGAACATTAGGTAAGGTTGCAATTCTTGAAAATGAACCAGGTAAATTAACAACTTTAAATAGTGGGGTGTTTAGAATAAAAATTATAGATGATAAAATTATACCAAGATATATATATCATTATTTTACATCAAAATACTTTAAAGATTTTATAGAAAATGTAAAAACAGGTTCTACAATACCTCATTTAACACAGCAAAAGTTAGTAACTTTAAATATTCCTATTCCTTCCTTAAATGAACAAAAGAGAATAGTAAATATATTGGATAAATTTGAAAAATTATCAAATGATATTTCAGAAAAAATCTTAGATGAAAAAGAGCTTAGAAAAAAACAATATGAATATTATAGAAATAAATTATTGGATTTTAAAGAGGTGGCTGTCAATGGATAAATTTAATTCAATTGAAATAGTTGCTCAAAAAATAACGAATAGCTTAGAATATGATAATAATAAGAAAAGCATTTCTATTTTATATGCATTTAATGCAACAGGAAAAACAAGATTATCTACAATATTAAGTGAAGGGATAGATGATAGCAGAACATTATGCTATAATGCATTTGTAGAAGACCTTTTTATATGGGATAATGAGAATTTTATTTTGAAAATAAATCCGAATTGTTGGCTAATAAATTTTATTAAGGAGCAAGGACTTGAATTTCAAATAATAGAAAATTTTGTAAATGTTGTAAATTCTAAAGTTGAACCAAGTTTTGATTTAGATAATGGAGAGATTACATTTAATATAGCTACAGGAGATAGTGATTTTGATAGGGGAATAAAAATATCTAAGGGAGAAGAAAGTGTATTTATATGGTCAATTTTTTACACAATTTTAGAAACAGCTATAGATACGTTAAATATGGAAAAAGATGAAAGATCAACGGATTTTTTTGATAGTTTGGAGTATATAATTGTGGATGATCCTGTTTCATCAATAGATGATTCAAGAATTATCTCAATAGCAATGATGCTGATAGAGGTAATAAATAAATATAAAAACAATAATAATCACAAAATAAAATTTTTAGTTACAACACATCATGCTTTATTTTATAATGTATTATATAATGAATATAGAAAAAATAGAGATTACAATTTTAAACCTTATATTTTTAAAAAAAATGGTAAAATGTATGAATTGAAAATACAAAGAGTGGATAGTCCTTTTGGATATCATTTAATGGTTAAAGAAGAAATTGACAAAGCAATTAATGAGGATAATGTTCAAAAGTATCATTTTAATTTATTTAGAAGTTTGTTAGAAAAGACATCTAATTTTTTAGGATATAGCAATTGGGCAGATTGTATAGAAAATGATAACAAAAAAGAGTTCTTAAGAATTATTAATTTATATAGTCACAGTAGATTATCTGATATAGAATATAAAGAATTAACATACGAAGATAAGGAATTGTTTGTAAATACATATAATAAATTTATAGAGGATTTTAAATGGGGGAAAATAGATGAAAAATAATGGGAATATTATATCTGAAAATGATAATTCAACAGTACTAACAGAATATAAACCAATGAAAAGAAAAGAAACTAAATATCAGAGTGAAGCTGAACTAGAAAAGAATTTTATTCAAATATTACAAGAACAATCTTATGAATATATAAATATAAATAACGAAAAAGAATTAATACAAAATTTAAAAATGCAATTGGAAAAACTTAATAAAATTAAATTTACAAATAAAGAATGGGATGATTTATTTAATAATTTTATTGCAAATCCAAATGATGGAATAATAGAGAAAACAAAAAAAATACAAGAAGATTATAAAAAAGAGTTAACTTTAGAAGACGGAGAATTAACTAATATTTATTTAATAGATAAGGACAATATTCATAATAATAGTGTACAAGTAATTAATCAATATGAAGTAGAGACAGATAAAAGAAAAAATAGATATGATGTTACAATTTTAGTGAATGGCATTCCTATGGTTCATGTAGAATTAAAAAGAAGAGGAGTAGATTTAAGACAAGCATTTAATCAGATAGAAAGATATCAGAGAGATTCATTTTGGTATAGATCTGGACTATATAATTATGTGCAAATTTTTGTCATAAGCAATGGGACTTATACTAAATATTATTCAAATACAACAAGATATAAACATATTTCAGGAAAAACTTTAAAAAAATCTAACTCATTTGAATTTACATCCTATTGGGCTGATCAAAATAATAACGGGATTTATGATTTAGAAGATTTTGCTAGAACATTTTTTAGTAAGAGAACATTATTAAATATTATAACTAAATATTGTGTTTTTACATCAGAAGAAGACTTATTAGTAATGAGGCCTTATCAAATTACGGCAACTGAAAAGATAATTAATAAAATAGAAATAGCAAATAACTATAATAAATATGGAACAATTGATGCAGGAGGATATATATGGCATACAACAGGTTCTGGAAAGACATTGACATCATTTAAAACAGCACAAATAGTTAGTAAACTTGGATATATCGATAAGGTTTTATTTGTAGTAGATAGAAAAGATTTAGATTATCAAACAATGAAAGAATATGATAGATTTAAAAAAGGATGTGCTAATTCAAATGCTAATACAAAAATTTTGGAAGGACAATTAGAAGACAAAGATTCTAAAATTATTATTACAACAATACAAAAATTAGACAGTTTTATTAAGAAAAATACTACTTCGAAAGCATTTAATAAAAAAATAGTTTTTATATTTGATGAGTGTCACAGAAGTCAATTTGGAGATATGCATAAAAACATTATAAAGAAATTTAAAAAATGGATAATTTTCGGCTTTACAGGGACTCCTATTTTTACTGGAAATGCACAAACTAAAAATGGAATAATGCAGACCACTGGGCAAATATTTGGGGAAAGATTACATACATATACAATTGTAAATGCTATTAGTGATAAAAATGTATTACCATTTAGATATGAATACATCGGTAGAGTTGATTTGAAGGAGAATGTCAAAGACGAAAAAATATATAAAATAGATACGGAAAAAGCATATGATAACAAGAAGAGAATATCAGCTATTACAAAATATATAATAGAACGTTTTTCAACCAAAACTAAAAACGATGAGTCATATGTATATAATAAACTTGACAATGTTGTTGAGGTAGCAAGAAATAGAAATGCGGAGCAAATTAAGGTTAAAAGCAATATAAAAGGTTTTAATTCTATATTAGCAGTGGCAAATATAAGTATGGCTAAAAAGTATTATAATGAATTTAAAAATAATAAAAATCATAATCTGAAAATAGCACTTATATATAGTTATGGTGTAAATGATGAAATTGAAGATGGAGTATATGATGAAAACTCTGAAACGACGGATGGTTTAAATAAGAGCGACAGAGATTTCCTAGAATCAGCAATAGAAGATTACAATAAGATGTTTGGAACAAGTTATGATACAACAGGAGAAAAGTTTCAAAACTATTATAAAGATATATCTTTAAGAATGAAAAATAGAGAAATAGATATTTTAATAGTTGTAAATATGTTTTTAACTGGATTTGATGCAGTTACTCTAAATACATTATGGGTAGATAAAAATCTTAAATATCATGGATTGATACAAGCTTTTTCAAGAACTAATAGAATATTAAATTCTGTTAAAACTTATGGAAATATAGTTTCATTTAGAAATTTAGAAAAAGAATTGAATGACGCATTAGCACTATTTGGAGATAATAATGCTTCTGGAATAGTGTTGTTAAAACCATATAAAGATTATTATTATGGCTATACAGATGATAATGGTAAAGAGTTCAAAGGTTATAAAGAGTTAGTGGAGGAGTTAAAGGATAAATATCCTCTAGGAAATGTAATTGTAGGAGAAAAAAATCAAAAAGACTTTATAAAATTATATGGTGCGATTTTAAAAGTAACTAATATACTTAATTCTTTTGATCAATTTAAAGAAGAAGAATTAATTAGTGAAAGAGATACTCAAGATTATCATAGTATGTATCAGGATATTTATGATGAGTTTAGAAAAAAATCAAAAGTTGACTCTACAGATATAACTGAAGATGTAGTTTTTGAGATGGAACTTATAAAACAGATAGAAGTAAATATAGATTATATTTTAGCTTTAGTTAAAAAATACCATGATGGTAATATGCAAGATAAAGAAGTTCTTGTAACAATAAATAAAGCGATTATGGCAAGTCCAGACTTAAGAAATAAAAGAGATTTAATTTTATCTTTCATAAATTCATTGAATGTAAATTCTGATGTTTATGCTGACTTTGAGACTTTTATGAATAGTAAGAAAAAAGAAGAATTAGATAAAATTATAAAAGAGGAAAAGTTAAATAAAAAAGAAACATATAATTTTATAAAACGATCTTTTGAAAAAGGAAATATTGAAACAGATGGAACAGGAATATCATCAATGTTACCTCCTATGTCTATGTTTTCTAAAGATAAAGCTAGATTAAAAAAGAAAAACATTGTAATTCAAAAGTTGATGGAATTCTTTGATAAATTCTTTAATATTACAAACTCAACAATTATAGACGATGACAACGAACCATTGATAAAAGCAGCAGAGGAAAGTGAAGAATACAAATTCGATGAATAAATTACAAATAAACTATATTTAAAAGATATTATTAGAGTGTAACTAATAATATCTTTTTATAATACTTATAAAAAATTAAATAATAAAAATATAATATATGTAATTAGAATCTAAAAATTAAGGTATTATTTTAAAAAGTTGTGTGTTTACTAAAATTACATTAATTACATTGTATATATTTTTACATTTTTGACAAAAGTACCTAAGAATCCAAAGGTTTTTCTAA
>CALYAJ010000061.1 GCA_944393485.1 uncultured Clostridia bacterium | reverse complement strand
AAAAATGAATAGTATATTAAAAACGCTAGACAAGAGATGTGGAGCTAAATTGAGAGATTAATGAACTTTAGGGACGGTCCTTAAAGTTCAAAAGGTAAACATAAGACAGGCAGTGAAATTAAAAATAAAGAGCTATTTAATCATGAGGACCTACCAGAAATGGTGGGTTTTTTATTTTATAATAGGAAAGTTCTATTTTTTAGGTAAAAGGAAGAAAAAATAAAAAGCATAATAAAAATGCCTCAAAAAATATATATTTTGAAGTTAAAATGGTAAGCTATCGTCATCTTCAATCTCGTCTAGATTATAGCCATAGAACTTAGCGGCTTCATCTTCCCAGCCTTCATCACCAGTCCAAAGTTCTTCGTCATAATCTTCATCAGAGATTTTAGTGCAAGTATTTATATAAAGTATAAAATCAATGAACTCATCGTCAGACATAGAATCAATCATTCTTTTAAAATTATCTTTCATTTCTTTTATTTCATTAGCAAATGGATATTTATTTTTATTATTTTTCATTAAAATCACCAAAAATATTATATAGACTTAAGAAACATTTGGCAATATTCTGGAGGGAAGTTTTAAAAGAAAGTTCACATTCAGGCAAATTATTAGTAAGGAAATATAATAATAATTTTTGCCACCTAAATCTAAGAGCTTTAAAATTAATATTATGAACAATTCTAAAAACTTAGGTATTACCAGCTCCAACTTCAGTACAAAGCATATGAATATGAGGATTCCATTTCAAATCTCTACCAAATGTGTGAAGAGTAGACATTATACCTGGTTTAAAATTTTGAAATTTATTTATTTCATAAAACCAAGAAAGGATAGTATTAGAAGAAGCTTCGAATAAACCATTCAAAAGATATCTATATTTTTGGAAGTACAACCATAGCTTATCAGACATAGTAACAACAATATGTCTGTGTTTACAGCAAATAGATTTTTTAGCCATAGTCAAAGCTCTATCATGAACATATTTAACACCACAAGAATTACAAAATCTTGATTTACATCTAAAAGAAACTTTAAGAAATTTACCGCAATGTTCACATACATATAAGGCGTAGCCAAAATCAGGATTACCACAATTAATAATTTTATTAACTTCGTCAAAAACAACAGGTTTAATATTAGTATCAGAACAATCAGTAACGAAGTTATCCCAGTTATCAATAAAAATTTGTTTAATAGTAAACTTAGACAATAAAATCACCAAGAAAAATATATCATAAAATAGGGAAAAGCCAAATGAAACAGCCTAAATTTAATCAGGCTCTTAAGGGGCGGAATTTATTCCGCTTTCTTCCTTAAATTTTTTTATCAAATTGATTCTTATATACTATAAACTTTATACTATTGGTGAGAAATGCACATTACTTTTAAATAAATTATTAGGAAAAGAAAAATGGTTAAAATTATTTTTTAACTGCATTTAAAAATATAACTGAAAAGAAAAAAATAAAGGTAAATGAATGGATGAAAGCAATACATTTTAATCATCAGGCATTATTATTTATAGCAACATAAAGAGCTGAAGGTATTGATGAATATTGAAAAAAGTTTACATTGGAAAGAAGAAAAAGCAAGTTGATATATTTTAGCTGATAATATGCTTGATTTTTGTAAAATATTTAAAGAATACATAGATAATATTATAAGTTTTATAAAGAGAAAATAATTATGGAGATAGAATTTATATGAAGGAATTTAGCAACATAGAAAAAATTTAAAATATGGTTCTTGGAAAAGAGGAATATGAATTATTTATTGCGAGGTAATAAGAGAATATAAGGAAAGATTAAGCATAAAAATTATGAAAGCGTAATTTATGTATATGGAATACTAATCTTTTTAATTAGAATGGATAGAAATGCGATTAAGAAAGATAGATTTAAAGTAAAAATAAATATGGTAATGACAGTTGCAATAAAAATGGGAGAAATTTGTAAAAAATATAGTAAATATATAGAAAAAATAGAAAAATATAAAGTTAAATTATTGCAAGAGATTGAAAATTATTAAAATTATCGATATAATTGCAAGAAAAAATAAAATGAGGGGAGGCACAATATGGAAAATACAATAGTCTATTTAATTAGACATGCTGATACTGTTAATGAAGACGGAATTAGAAATACAAATGAGGATTCTCAAATGATTAACGAAAAAGAAATTTTATCTGTATATGGAGAAAAACAATCTAAAAAATTAAGTGAAAACAAAGAACTATCTAAAATTGATATTATCTGGTCAAGCAGTTATACTAGAGCAAAGGCTACAGCGAAATATATAGCAGCCTATAATAATTTACCTATCAATTTAGATAGCAAATTAAGTGAAAGAAGACTAGGAAATCTAAAAGAATTAGGAGAATTTATGAAGGATAAAAAAACAAGAGATCCTTCACAAGAACAATTATTAGATAGAAACTTTAAAACTTCTGATGGAGAAAGTGCAGAAGAAACAAAAGAACGTATGACAAAATTTTTTAATAGAATTTTAAAAGATTATGAAGGTAAGAGAATTGCGGTTATAAGTCATCGGAGGTTCAATAAAGTTTTTTTTATTAAACTGGTGCGAAGTGAATAAAGATGTTAAGCTAGTTTATAAGGAATCGGTTTTAGATATAACATCTCCGTGTTTATTAAAAATGACGTTTAGACATAACCAATTAATAGACTTAAAACAAATAAATTACTGATAAAAATATTATTATAGTAAGTTTTAAATTAATTAATGAAAATTAAATATATGGAGGATGTATTATGATAAAAAATATTGGATGGACATTAGGAAATGATTGCCCTTGTAAATGCAAACACAAACGAATATGAAAGATTACCAGAACTACCATTATTAGAAAAAGATTTATCAATTATAGTTGATGAAGAAATTACATGGAAACAAATTGAAGAAAACATCAAAGCAAAAGTTAAAGAAGTTGAATTTGTAGATGAGTATAGAGAAAATCAAATTCCAGAAGGTAAAAAATCAATTACATTAAAAGTAAAAATACTAAATGAAGGAACAACTATGACATCAGAACAAATAAATGAAAAAATGAATAGTATATTAAAAATGCTAGACAAGAGATGTGGAGCTAAATTAAGAGATTAATGAACTTTAGAGACGGAGCTTAGTTTTGCATATAGCCCACCAAAGCAAAATCGAAGATTTTAATGGTGGCTTAAAGTTCAATTGGTGGACATAAAATGAAATATTAAAAATAAAGAACTATATTAAATTATAAGACTTACCAAAATGGTAGGTCCTTTATTTTGGGCAAAATAATTATAAAAATGTTACTTTTTTTATAAAATTATCAATATAAAGATGTAAGATATCTTAAAGTAAAAAAGGAGTTTAGATCTAAAGTGAGCAAAGATAAAGAAATAAAACAATATATAAAAAATAATGAACTTGATTTAGAAAAAATAATAAATGAATATTCATCTTATATAGCCACTATTATAAATAACATGGCATGTGCTAATTTAAGTAACGAAGATAAAGAAGAGATTATTTCTGAAGTGTTTTTTATACTATGGAAAAATAAACACAAATTAGATATTAACAAAAATCTAAGTTCGTATATTGCAGGAATAACAAGAAACTTAGTAAAAGAATATTTAAGAAAAATTAAAATTGATGTAGATATTTCTGATTATGAAAATAGTTTGTATAGTTATGATAAAATTGATTTTTTTGATACTGAGATACAAGAAATTAGGAATATAGAAAAGAAACTAGAAAACATGAAAGAAATTGATAAAACAATATTTTTAGATTTTTATTATTCTTCTAAATCAATTAAGGATATAGCTAAAGAACAAAAGATGTCTGAATTTAGTGTAAAGCAAAGATTATACAGAATTAGAAATAAAATAAAGAAAGAGGTTAGATAATATGGATAATTATAAAATTTTAGAAAAAGTAAAATTAAAAATAGCTATATCCAATGTAAAAGAGGAGGATATAGTTATGAATAAAAATAAATTTAATGTTATTAAAAAAATTGGAATAGCTGCATGTGCTGCACTTTCTATGACAGGAGTAGTATTTGCTACAACTCAAATTATTAATAAGTTTGGGAAAAATAGTAGTGATGGAGTCCAAACAGCTATTAATAATGCATATTATAGTGATGTAAATACAGAATATAAAGAAGCTAATGGTATTAGTGCAAATGTAGAATCTTTTTTACTAGATGACTATAATTTTGACATAACTATAAATATAAAATTTGATGAAACTTATAATTTGTCAAATATGCTATCAAAAGAAGGAAAAATAGATATAATGGACTTGAAGGTAGTAAATGAAAATAATGAAAAAGTCTTTGCAACAAGAGAACTAGAATCAGAAGAAATGACATCATTATATGAAACAGAGGAAGAAGCAAAAGCAAATTATGACAGTTATACTGGTGGATATAGTCAAGCAAGTGAGAAAATAGATGAACACGACCTAAAATTTTATTTAACTGCTACAGGTAATGAAAAAGAATTTCCTGAATCTAAAAAATTAATAGTAACTTTTAATAAAATAAGAAATAAATATTGGGAGAACGGAGAAGAAAAATCTATTATTTATAATGGTGAATGGAGCTACGAAATAGATGTACCTACTAAAATGTCTAAATCAAATATTATAGACTATAAGCTTGTTTCTATTAGTGATAAAAATTATAAATTTGAAAGTGCTAAAGTCTCAAATACAGCTTTTAGAATATATTTAGATAATTGCAAAGATATTGCATGGAGTGAAAAAGAGTATGTGGAAACATCTAATGGAACTAAATATTATCCTGCTCATAGATCAGATGGAGATGGCGAAATAAGCGTTAAAGAAGATGGAACAGTAACATACTATAATACTTTTAATTTAACAAATTATGATGCAACAGATATGTTAAAAGTGCATTTGTTTAAAACAACTGGTGAAGAAGTTGTTATAGAGTTAGAAAAAGAAGAATAATGAAAGATGAATAAAGTATGAGACTTACTAGAAATGGTAGGTCTCGTTTTTTTATTAATATGTGAAACTTACGTGAAATCTTGGCTATAGCTGTTGATTTTAGCAAAGAAAAATAATAAACTATATCACATATAGGAAAACTAAACGGAGGAGTAAAATGCTTGGTAATATAGTCACAAATCCTAATTTATTAGAAGATACAGATAAAAGATATTATAGAGAATGTTACTGTGGGCTATGTAAATCATTACAAAAAGAACACAAAAACATAAGCAGATTTACATTAAACTATGATATGACATTCTTAATAATATTATTAAATGAAGTTTATAAAGCAAATAACAAAAAATTAGAATGTAGATGTATGATGCATCCTGTAAATAAACATACTTATATTAAGGGGAAATTTGTAGACTATGTAGCAGATATGAATATCTTATTAGCTTATTATAATTTACTTGATGATTGGCAAGATGATAAAAATGTTTTTGCTAATTGTTATGCAAAATTAATAAAAAAGAGTTTTAAAAAAATATGTAAGAAATATCCTAAGAAAGCTGAAACTGTGCAGAATAGTTTAAAAGAATTAAATGACTTAGAAGCAAAAAACAGTATAAATCCAGATTTATCAGCACAATGCAGTGGTAAATTATTTGGAGAAATTTTTGCACCATACGAAGATGAACACGAAGAAAAATTAAGAAATTTTGGAGACTCGCTAGGAAAGTTTATATACATTTTAGATGCTTGTATAGATTTTGAAAAAGATATAAAAAAGAAGAGGTACAACCCATTAATTACAAATTCAAAAACAGAATTTGATGATATGCTTAATTTACTTTTAGCAGATTGTGTAGAAAAATATAAGGAGCTAAATATTTCAAATAAAATAATTGAAAACATTCTATATTCAGGTATATGGACAAAATATGAGATACATAAAAAGAAGGGAGAAAAATAGATGATACAAAATCCTTACGAAGTATTAGGACTATCATATGGAGCAACAGACGAAGAGGTTACAAAAGCATATAGAAAATTAGTAAAAAAATATCATCCAGATTTACATCCAGGAGATGAAGAAGCAGCAAAGAAAATGAGGGAAATAAATGAAGCATATGATCAAATAAAAAATGGTACTGCAAATCAATATAATAGCTATTCAGGGGGTCAAAATAATTCATATAGTAATAATAGTGGAAGTACAAATCTTTATCAAGTAGCAAGTCATTTTATACAAGTTGGAATGTATAGGGAAGCACTAAGAGTACTTTCTGAGATTCAGGATAAAACAGCAGAATGGTATTATTTAAGTAGTATTGCAAATTATTATACCGGTAATAGGATAACAGCTTTAAATCATGCAAAAATGGCTGTACAAATGGAACCTAATAATTTAAGATATCAAGAATTGTTACAACAATTGCAAGGTGGAGGAAATGTATATAGAGAGCAAAGCAGAGCATATGGAAGACCTTTTGATATGCAAAATATATGTTTCTGGTGGTGTTTGGCAGATACAATTTGTAATTGTTGTTGTGGTCCAAGATTTATATGTTAGAGGAGGAATGTATATTGAGAAAATTTATGTATAAAATAGCTGATTTTTTGCAAGGCAGATATGGAATAGATGAATTATATAAATTTTTATTTATTGTATTTTGGCTTATTGCTATTTTAAGCATAGTTATACGAAATCCAATTATATATTTATTAGAAATATTAATTTGTTTTTATATGATGTTTAGAGCACTTTCACGAAATATTTATAAAAGACAAAACGAAAATGCTAAATATATAAAAATAAGAGACAAAGTTAAAGGAAAATTAAAACTTCAAAAAAGAAAATGGAATGATAGAAAAACACATATATACAGAAAATGTCCTAATTGTAAAGCAGAAATCAGATTACCAAAGAAAAAAGGTAAACATGTTTGTACATGTCCTTCTTGTAAAAAGGATTTTGATGTTAAATGTAGGTAAAATGAATTATATAGAAAATAAAAAAGGAATGTAAAATTAAATGAGCAATAAAGTATTAATAATAGTAAATCCAGTATCAGGGAAAAAGAATATAAAAAAATATATACCAAGAATTAAAGAAAATTTTGAAAAAGCTAATTTTCAGACGGAAATAAAATATACATCAATTGAAAATGATGCAGGTAGTATTATAAAAGAATGTAAAGAAGATTTTAATATGATTCTAATATGTGGAGGAGATGGAACATTAAATCAAGCTATACAAGAAGTTGATTTTGAAAATTTAAAAGTACCTATTGGCTATATACCAACAGGTACTACTAATGATTTTGCTCATAGCATAAATATTTCGTTTGATAAATTACATATATCAAAAAATATAAACGAATATTCTTCAAAAAAAATTGACTTAGGTATGATAAATGAGAAAGTATTTAATTATGTTGTAGCATTTGGACTATTTTCTGAATCATCTTATAAAACTGGAAGTAAATTAAAGCAAAAACTTGGTAGGTTAGCATATGTACTTTATGGAATAAAGGAAATATTTAATTATAAAACATATAAATTGCAGATTGAAGCAGAAACAACTAAAATAGAAGATGAGTTTATTTATGGAAGTATAAGTAATTCTAAATATATTGGTGGTTTTGACTTATTTAAAAATAAATCTATAGAATTTGATGATGGAAAATTTGAAGCGTTTTTGTAAAAAAACCAAAAAACTTTATACAATTGGTAAGATTGATATTAAAAATATTACGAGGAAAGCTAGAAGATGAGTGTATATATTATATCCAAACATCAAATCTAGAAATAAAATGTAATAAACCTATAGAGCTTTCAATAGATGGCGAGTATGGTGGAGGTAAAACAGATATAAAAATACATGTAAAAAAACAATGAGTAGAATATCTTGTGCCATTATTAAATAAGAAAAATAAAAGGAGATAATTATATGAAAAAGTTAACAAGGCATTGGTATAATATTGGTTTTTTTGTGGCAATTGGAACTTTAATATATCTAATTTTCAATTATAGTAATATAGAGCTTTTGAGAAGATTACAATTAATTAGTTTTATAGCAATGTTAATTCATCAATTTGAAGAATATGGATTTCCAGGCGGTGAGCCAGCAATTATGAATATAGTATTACAAGGTAGCGATAAACCTGATAGATATCCATTAAACCAATTTTCGGTAATGTTTACGAATGTACTTTTTAGTTATGTTATATATTTATTACCAGTAATATTTCCAAATATAATTTGGTTAGGAATAGCGCCAATGTTAATGGGAATTATGCAATTTGGAGTTCACGGCATTATGACAAATATTAAAATGAAAAGCATATATAATCCAGGTCTAGGTGCAGTAGTGTTTATACATATACCAGTAGGAATATATTATTTATGGTATATTGCAAGTAATAATATTGCTACAGGAAGTGATTGGACTATAGGTATTATTTACACAATTATTGCAACAGTATTTATTTTAGGATTTTTAACTTATGTTATATTAGCAAATCGTAATACAAAATATGTTTTTGATGAAGTTGAAATGAATAGATTTAATGTAAAAGAAAAAATAGCTAAAAAACATATTGTTATAAAAAGTAATTCTAATAAAACACCTTTTGCTATGATAGAAAAATTAAAAGAAAGAATAAAAAAAGAATAATTATAGCTTTTTGTTGAAAAAAGATAAATTTTGTACTAAAATAATAAAGACATTAAATGCTGTCTAGTCTATGTATGCGACTAGATGGTATTTTTTTGCGTTAAAGCAGAAAATACCGAAAACTTTTATACAAGAAAGGAGGAGGTATAATGCCTAAAACTAAATTTCAGAATTTTATTTTTACATTAATGACTGTAATTTTAATGGCATATTTTATGATTGTATATAATATTGCAATAAATTCATCAGAAGGACTTGTTAATGGAACTTTTTTAATTGCATTAAAAGAATTTCCAGTAGAGTTTATAATTGTATTTATATTGGCATATTTTGTGGCGAGCCCTATTGCAAAGAAACTAGCATTTAGAATTGTAAATCCAAAAGAAGATAACAAAATGTTTATAATTCTTTCAATACAAACTTTTACAGTTTGTGTTATGGTTTCATTAATGAGTATTTATGCTTTATTAACACAAAATCTAATAAATAGTAATATTATATGTAATTGGATAGTTTTAGTATGTAAAAACTTTATAATGGCATTTCCTTTACAAATATTAATTGTTGGGCCTGCTGTTAGAAATCTATTTAGATTGATATTCAAAAAGCAATTAAAAACTACTAATGCCACAGTATTAAAAAAACTTTAAGATTATCTTAAAGTTCTTTTTGCAATTCATCCAAAAATATTTGTGAAGCCTTAGAAAATACTTGATATTTTTTCCACGCCATAACTAAATTAGACTTTAAATTAGGCTCAAGTGGTTTAAAACATAGATTTGGATTATTTACTAAATTATCTAAAGTTAATGCACTTCCAAAGCCTTCTTCTACAAAGAAAGAAGCATTATATATTAAATTATATGTCGCAACAATATTTAATTTTTCAACATTATGACCAAACCAACCTGTTAGTTCATTATTATCTAAAGCTTGTTTAGAAAAAATTAATGGAATATTTAAAAGGTCTTTAGGTTTTATATATTCAAGCTTTGCTAAAGGATTATCTTTTTTCGTTAAAAGTCCCCAATTATTATATACTGGTAATTTTATATGATTGTATTTTTTAAAATCAGATGGTTCAAACAAAATTGCAAAATCAATAAGACCTTTATCTAATTTTTCCAAAACATCTTCACTATTACCACTAAAAAGATGATAATGAATATTTGGAAATTTATCTTGCAAATTTTTACATAGTTTAGCAATTAATTTTATTCCATCTGTTTCAGCAGCACCAATATAAACATCACCAACTACAAGTTCATCATTTTTTTG
>CALYAJ010000060.1 GCA_944393485.1 uncultured Clostridia bacterium | reverse complement strand
TGTAAGGATTGCTCGAAAATGGCAATGTACGAAATTGAATAAAAATAAGAAAAAGCAATAGTTAATAAATTTAACTGTAATTATCTATAAAAATGTAAAATTACTATTGTTATTTATATAAATATATGATACAATACAAACAAAAGTTCGAAAGAGATGATGCTATGAATCATATAAAAAGTATAAATGGATTAATGAAATATCTAAGAGAAAAACACCATATGAAAATAGGTGGGACAAATGATAAAAGAAAATTGAAAAATGTAGGATACTATCATGGATATAAGGGATATAGATATATAAAAAATCCAAATAATAAAATTAATTTTAATAGTTTTGATGAATTAATGGCAATAATTGAATTTGATAATAAAGTAAAAGCATTATTATATCCACAAGTAATGTTTATTGAAACAGCATTAAAAAGTTATGCTTTAGAAGTCATTATTCAGAAAGGGAAAACAGAAAGTTTTAGTGAAATTTATGCTAATTTGATGACTGATTATAAATCATATAAAGAGATTAAATATAAAAATGCTTATAAAAAAAGACTAGATACATTTAATAGAATTCAAAATACAATTGCTAATAAATATGCGAATGATAATAATATAGTTTCTCATTATTTGAAAAAAGATGAAAGTATTCCGATATGGGCAATATTTGAGATTATAACTTTAGGTGAATTTGGAAATCTTATATCTACATTAAACTTACAAATAAGAAAAGAGATTTCAAAAGATATAGGATTAAATATTGCATTTGACTCAAATGGGATTTTAGTACAAAGTATAATATTTATGATAAAAGAATTAAGAAATGCTATAGCACATAATAATGTTGTTTTCGATACAAGATTTAAAGAAAGAAATACAAATAAAGCATTACATAAAGTTATAGAAAATGATACTAAAATACAAAAAATAAGTTTTAATGGTATAACAGATTATATTATACTTGTTTCATACATATTAAAGAAATTGGATAAAAATAATAATGAAATATATAGAAATATTAATGATTATTTAAAATATGTTAAAAATTTAAAATCTTGTATATCTAAACAAATTTACGACCAAATTATTTTTACTAGTGATGAACAAAAAATAAATGATTTTATAAATTTTTTGAGAAAAAAATAAAAATATTTTTAAAAATATTGAATATAATAACAATATATATTATAATATATTCAAGGATTGCGGTGGAAGTCTTCGGACGACACCTAGGGGTAGTAGATACAATATTATCTACTACTCTTTCTTTTTTCTTAAAAATATGTTAAAATATGATAAAATTTCTTATGATTTAAAAGAGATTTTTAAAATTTATGAAATCTTTATCAATGATAAAAAAATATAATAAAAAACAATTTATAAATGAAAAGGATTTAACAATAAATCCTGAAATTTTAATTACATTGAAGAAATATGAACGGTGGAGAAATAGTCAAAACAGAGGTCGCAATTTGCGACCTCTAAACTATTTTATATCTCTATCTTAGGCTCATACCTCTCAAGCCACATATTAACTTGGCAAAGATAAGCCATAAGTTGAGGTCCGAGTCATTAATTGGCCAAACCAAGGTCTAGTAAATGCAGAGCCATTTGTTTCTAGAATTTCTAAAATATATTCTCTATTTAATAAATCATTAATTGGGGCATTTTTATTATCCATAATTGTGGTAAGCATATCTTTTACAGTTTTTAAATAAGTAGGATTATGTGTTTTAGGATATGGTGATTTTTTTCTATTAACAATTTCATCAGGTAAAACATCTTTCATAATATATCTTAATAAACCTTTTTCACGACCTTTATAAGCTTTCATTTCCCAAGGAATATTCCAAACATATTCGGCTAATCTATAATCACAGAAAGGAACACGAAGCTCAAAACCGTTATACATACTCATTCTATCAGATCTATCTAATAAAGTCTGCATAAACCAATTTAAAGTCAAATGTGATATTTTTCTTTTCTCAGCAGTTTCTTTAGAATCAGTATCTAAAATTTCTACTTCTGATAAACTTTCATTATATCTAAAATCTATATAATCTTTTAAATTAATTTTGGAAGATATATTTTCATTTAAAAGATGTTGTCTTTCAGATATAGCAATAGACCATGGAAAAGTTCCGCTATTTAAAGCATCTTCTCTAAAGAACCAAGGATATCCACCAAAAATTTCATCAGCGCATTCGCCACTTAAAGAAACAGTTGCATATTGTTTAACATTTTTGCAAAGTAAAAGCATAGAAGAATCAACATCAGCCATTCCAGGAACATCTCTTGCTATCATAGCATCTTCTAGGTATTTGGCTAAATCAGGTGTATCCAAAACAATTGCAGTATGATTTGTTTTATATTTATTAACCATTAAATTAATATAGTAATTATCAGAATTAGGTTGAAAATCACTCTTTACAAAATTCTTGTCATTATCTACATAATCAACTGAAAAAGTATTTAGTGGTGGTAAATCATTTTTTCTGCAATATTCACTTGCATATGCAGTAATTATACTAGAATCTAATCCGCCAGACAAAAATACACATAAAGGAACATCAGAAACTAATTGCTTTTTAATGCTATCTTCTAATAAAAATTTGATTTGATCACATGTTTCAGTAAATGAATGATTATGCGGTTTGCTTATAAATTTCCAATATCTATGAATATGTAATCCATATTTATTAAATATTGCAAAATGTGCAGGGGATAATTCAAAAATATTTTTAAATACTGTAGTGCCAGCAGTATGTGCAGGACCAATTCCAAAAAGCTCACATATGCCATTTTTATCAATAATTTTTTCTGTATTAGGAAATTCAAATATAGATTTTATTTCAGAACCAAAAATTAAATTTTCATTACATATAGTATAGAATAATGGCTTAATTCCAAAATGGTCTCTTGCTAAAAATAGTTCTTCTTTATTTTTATTCCATACTGCAAAGGCAAAAATACCATTAAGATGTTTTACAACATCATAACCATAAAATATAAATGCTTTTAATAAAACTTCTGTATCAGAGGTAGTTGTAAATTTAAAGCCATTTTGGGCTAGGATATTTTTGATTTCAGGCACATTATATATTTGACCATTATAAATAATACAATATTCGTTTTCTTCGTATGTAGTAATCATAGGTTGTTTGCCTCCGTGTAGGATCAATAACAATTAATCTTTTATGAGCCATAAAAATTTTGTCATTGTCAGAATAAATACCTTCTTCATCAGGTCCACGTTTACTTAAAGTATCCTTCATATTATTTAGAACATACAAAGGATTATTTATATTTTTTCTAAAATTTGTAAATCCAACAATTCCACACATAAATATACCTCCATTTGGAAAAAAGATTCATAAAAAGTCAAATCAACATAATATCAAAAAATAGACTTTTTTCTATTTTTAATATATGAAAAACAAAACAAAAAAGTGATTAGAAAATAAAGGAAAAATAAAAGTAAAAAAATAAAATATTTATGAAAAAGTTATTTACATTTGTCGAAAAGTTATATACAATAATACTAATATGGTTAAAAAAATACTAAAGAAAATGTTTAAAGAAAGGGGCTTAAACGAATGAAGGTTTTAATGCTAACATGGGAATATCCACCTAGAGTAGTAGGAGGAATTGCTAGAGTAGTACATGATTTATCTCATAGGTTAATAAAAGATGGTCATGAGGTAACAGTAGTAACGTACAAAGAAGGAAATGTACAAGATTTTGAAGATGATAAAGGAGTTAAAGTATATAGGGTAAATAATTATATGATTAATCCAAATAATTTTATAGATTGGATTATGCAATTAAATTTTAATCTTATATCTAAAGCAACAGAATTAATAAATAAAGAAGGCCCATTTGATGTAATACATGCCCATGATTGGTTAGTAGCATATGCAGCAAAAACCTTAAAAGATTCTTTTAAAATACCTGTTGTATCAACAATACATGCAACAGAATCAGGAAGAAATTCTGGAATACATGATGAAGTACAAAGATATATTAATGATACAGAGTGGATGCTAACATATGAATCTACAGAAGTAATTGTAAATAGTAATTTTATGAAAAGTGAATTACAAAGATTATTTGGTTTACCATTCGAAAAAATAAATGTTATTCCAAATGGTGTAAATTTAAATTTATACAATGGTGTAGAAAGAGATTATAACTTTAGAAGACAATATGCAGCAGATAATGAAAAAATTATTTTATATGTTGGAAGGCTTGTATATGAAAAAGGAATTCAAAATTTAATTGCTGCAATACCAAAAGTATTAAATAATTATCATGATTCTAAATTAATAATTGCCGGAAAAGGCGGAATGATAGACGAATTAAGAGACGAAGTTAGAAGATTAAATATAGAAAATAAAGTTTATTTCACAGGATATCTAAATTTAACTCAAGTAACAAAAATGTATAAATGTGCAGATGTTGCTGTATTCCCAAGTACATATGAACCATTTGGTGTTGTAGCACTAGAAGGAATGTTATCAGGTACACCAGTTGTAGTTTCAGATGTAGGTGGATTAAATGAAATTGTAGAACATAGAGTAAATGGAATGAAAAGTTATGCAGGTAATCCAAATTCAATTGCAGATTCAATACTAGAATTATTATTTAATCCTGAATTATGTTCAAATGTTGCAAAAGCAGCAAAAGCAAAAGTGAAATCACAATATAATTGGAATAAAATTGCACAAGATACACATTTTATATATCAAAAAGCAATTTGTCAAACAATGGCAGAAAAGCAAAGAAGAGAAATCGAACAAGAAAAAGCAAAGAAAACAAAAAAAGCAAAAAATACGGAAGGCGAGATAACAAATCTATTAAGTTTCAAAAAAAGACATGCTTATGCATAGGAGGCTAAAATATGAATATATATGATACTGCAAATAAATTAGCATCAGAAATAAAACAATCAGAAGAATTTAGTAATTATAAAAAATCAAAAGAAGCATTACAAAGTAATTCAGAATTAAAAACAAAAATAGATAAATTTGATAAATTAAGAGTAGATATGCAAAAAGCAATGCTAAAAGGTGAACAAAATTCTAATGAATTAAGTGTTAAATTGCAAAATTTATATACAGAGTTATACCAAAATGAAACATCTAAAAATTATTTGGAATCAGAAATGAGATTTAGCGTTATGCTTACAGATATAAATAAAATTATAAGTGAAGCTGTAAAAGATGTAATGGGATAAATTAGATAAGGAGGAAGGGATATATTTTATAAAAATATATCCCTAATTTGATTTATGGAAGAATTAATTATTTTAATTGTAATAATAATTTCAATTATAGTATTAAAGAAAGTTTTTAAAGCAAACGTAAAAGAAATAAAAGATATTGCTAATGATGAAAAATTAAATAATATTACTAAAACTCTTCCTTCTAACAAGGAAATATGTAAAACAATATTAAAAAAATTGAATAATGAAAATGTGAAAATAGAAGAAGAAGAAAATACAAACTGTTTTTACTTTATAGCAACAAATAAAATTATTTTAAATAAGGAAAATAGTTATTTTGTAAGGATACAGACAATTGCACATGAATGTATTCATTCTATACAAGATAAAAAAATGTTGTGGTTTAATTATATATTTTCAAATTTATTAAATCTGTTTTTTATAGTATTAATTATTTTAGAAGTTACTGGTGTAATACAAAATACGATTTTATTTGCTGGGATCTTTTTGATATTAATTTTAATTCAATATTCAGTAAGAAGCACTTTAGAAATTAATGCTATGACAAAAGCAAAATATTTAGCATGTGAATATTTAAAAGAGAAAAATATTAAAGAAATAAATGAAATAGCAGATAAATATGAGATGCTAAACAAAGCAGGAATAAAATATACATGTTTCCAATTATTAAGTTCAAAATTATTTATGGTAGTTATATATCTTGTAATTTCAATAATTTTAAATTTAATAAAATAAGTTTTTATCAAAAATGTATATTTGCCTTAAACAATAAAAATATTATAAAAAACCTTTAAAAAAACTCCGAAATGTTATACAATATTGTACAAATTGTAACTATATAAGGAGAAAGTGAATGATAAAAAAATGGGAAATTTATAATTCTGATGAACAAAAAGTAAAAGAAATATGTGAAAAATATAATTTAAATGAAGTTATAGGGAAGATAATAGTAAATAGAAAAGTTGTTAATGATGATGATGTCAGAATTTTTATAACACCTACGAGAGACGATTTCCATGATCCATTTTTATTTAAAGATATGGATATTGCAGTAAACAGAATAATAAAAGCAATAGACAATAAAGAAAATATTTTGATTTATGGTGATTATGATGCAGATGGCATAACAAGTACTACTGTATTAAAAAAATATCTTCAAGAAAGAGGAGGATTAGTAAATACATATATTCCAAATAGATTAGATGAAGGTTATGGTTTAAATAAAGAAGCAATAAAAAAGATAAAAGATATGAGGACAGATTTAGTTATAACTGTTGATTGTGGCATTTCAGGAATAGATGAAGTAGAATACGCAAAAGAATTAGGATTAGAAGTTATTGTAACTGATCATCATGAAGTTGGAGATGTATTACCAAATGCATTGGCTGTAATTGATGCTAAAAGAAAGGATAATACATATCCATTCAATATGCTTGCAGGAGTTGGAGTTGTATTTAAATTAATCCAAGCAATATCAATAAAATTGAACTTGAAGGCGGAAGAATATTTAAAATATTTAGATTTAGTATGTGTTGGAACAATTTCAGATATTGTACCATTAGAAGGTGAGAACAGAACTATTGCAAAACTTGGATTAATGCTAATTTGTGTAACAAAAAATTTAGGATTAAGGGAACTTATAAAAAGTTCTGGTTACAAAGAAATAGATTCTAATACAATTTCATTTGGAGTAGCTCCACGAATTAATGCATGTGGAAGAATGGGGCACGAAGATGAAGCGTTAAATTTATTCTTGGCAGAAACAAAAGAAGAAGCAATAAAAATAGCTAAAAAATTAAATGATTACAATGTCTTAAGACAAACTACCGAAAAAGCAATATATGAAGATGCTATTTCTAAAATAGAAAAAGAAAATATAGAAAATAAAAACTCTATAGTTGTTGGAGGACATAATTGGCATCATGGTGTTATAGGAATTGTTTCATCAAAAGTGACAGAAAAGTATTATAAACCAAGTATATTATTATGTTTTGAAGATGATTTGGCAAAAGGTTCTGGAAGAAGTATTCAAGGATTTGATTTACATGATGCACTAACAAAATGTGGAGATTTATTAGATAAATACGGCGGACATGCTATGGCTGTTGGACTTACTCTAAAAAAAGAGCATTTTGAAGAATTTAAAGCAAGATTTGAGGAAGTAGCTAAAAAAGCTAACATAAAAGAAATGATTCCAACTTTATATATTGATGAGGAAGTTAAACTTAAAGATATTAATATGGATTTAGTAAAAAGTTTATCTATATTAGAACCATTTGGAGAAGCAAATAAAGTTCCATTATTCTTAATTAGGAATTTAAAAATAGATTCTATAAGAGCATTATCAGAAGGAAGACATTTAAAATTAAGCTTAAGGGATGAAAGCATGGTTATAAATGCAATTGGTTTTGATATTGGAAGTTTAGCAGAAGAATATAAAATCGGAGATAAAATTGATGTTGTAGGAACATTAGAAATTAATAGCTTTAACGGATTTAGTTCTGTACAAATAAATATAAAGGACTTAAGGAAAAGC
This sequence comes from uncultured Clostridia bacterium, assembly GCA_944393485.1. Lineage (GTDB taxonomy): Bacteria > Bacillota > Clostridia > TANB77 > CAG-508 > Merdicola. The sequence continues at coordinate 2,236 of CALYAJ010000060.1, read as the reverse complement.
TACTAAAGGGGGAATAATATGTCAGAAGTACAAAACAAAACTATAGAAGATGTAATAACTTTAATGAAACAAAAGAAGAGATGGCCCGATACAAAAATGATATTAAAAGCATATAATTATGCAAAAGAAAAACATGGAACACAATGCAGAAAATCAGGAGAACCATATATAATTCATCCTGTGCAAGTGGCTTATATACTAGCAGATATAGGGCTAGATGAAGCTACAATTTGTGCTGCACTTCTTCATGATGTTGTAGAAGATACAGAGGTAACTCATGAAGATTTAGTAAGAGATTTTGGAGAAGAAATTGCAAATATGGTTGCTGGAGTTACTAAACTTGGAGAATTAAAATATCATGCTAGTAATGAAGAAATGCAAGTAGAGAATTATAGAAAAATGTTCTTAGCTATGGGAAAAGATATAAGAGTTATAATTATAAAACTTGCAGATAGACTACATAATTTACGTACTCTAAAATATCTAAGAAGAGATAGACAAATAGCAAATGCAAAAGAAACAATGGAACTATATGCTCCCCTTGCAAATCGTTTAGGTATTTATTCATTAAAATGGGAATTAGAGGACTTAGCTTTTAAATATTTATATCCAGAAGAATATAGGGAATTAGTTGAAGGAATAAATAAAAAAAGAGAAGAGAGATTAAAATTTATAGAAAAAATAATGGATGACATTAGAGTTGCACTAAAGAAAGAAAAAATAGAAGCAGAAGTCACAGGAAGAGCTAAACATTTATATTCTATTTATAGAAAGATGAAAAGAGATAATAAAACATTGGATCAAATATATGATTTATTTGCTTTACGTATATTAGTAAATTCTGTAAAAGACTGTTATGCAGCATTAGGTGTTGTTCATGAAATGTATAGTCCTATGCCAGGAAGATTTAAAGATTATATTGCTGTTCCAAAACCTAATATGTATCAATCAATACATACAACATTATTAGGGGAGAAAGGAACACCATTTGAAGTACAAATACGTACTTGGGAAATGCATAGAATTGCAGAATATGGTATTGCTGCTCATTGGGCATATAAAGAAGCAAATTATGGTAAAAAAGGAAAACAAGTAGTTTCTGTTACTACAGACAAATTAGCATGGCTTAGAGAAACATTAGAATGGCAACAAGATATGAAAGATCCACAAGAATTTTTAAATACATTAAAGACAGAATTATTTGAAGATGAAGTTTATGTATTTACACCAAAAGGAAAAATTTTAGTACTTCCAAGAGATGCTACACCAATAGATTTTGCATATGCAATCCACGAAGAAATTGGAAATCATATGGTAGGATGTAAAATAAATAGTAAAATGATGCCAATTATTACTAAACTACAAAGTGGTGATATTGTAGAAATAATGACATCTGATTCACAAAAAGGTCCAAGTAGAGATTGGCTTAAATTTATAAAAACAACTAAAGCAAAAAGTAAGATTCAATCATGGTTTAAAAAAGCTCAAAGATCACAAAATATAGAAAAAGGAAAAGATTTAATTGAAAAAGAAATAAAAAGAATTGGAATGAGCTATGATGAATTATTTAAACAAGAATATTTAAATGCTGCTCTAGAGAGATATAAATTTAAAAATGCAGAAGATATGTATGCAAGTGTTGGCTTTGGTGCTATATCACAAGTAAAAATAATTTCTAGAATGTTAGAAGAGTATAGAAAAAGCCATAATGAAGAAAATATAGAACAAAAAATAGAAGAACTAACAACTAAAAGAAAAAATACTAAGCCTTCACCAACTGGTGTTGTAGTAAAAGGTATTGATAATTGTTTAGTAAAACTTTCTAAATGTTGTAATCCAGTACCAGGTGACAATATTATTGGATATATTACAAAAGGAAGAGGTGTTTCTGTTCATAGAACAGATTGTGTAAATGTAAAAGATTTATTAAAAGATGAAGATAAAATTATAGATGTATACTGGTATACGGAAGATAAGGCATCTTATAATGTAGACATAAATATTTTTGCAAATGATAGAGATGGATTACTTGCAGATATAATACAAGTAATAAATAAATTAAAAACAAAATTGATGGCATTAAATTCTAAAGCTACAAGAGAGCATATAGCTAGTATAGAACTTACAATAGAAGTAGAAAATATAGAAGAATTAAATAAAATCTTAAAAGAGTTAAGAAAAGTTGATAGTGTATATGAAGTAACAAGAAAAAGATAAATTGCCAATAAAAGAATGC
>CALYAJ010000059.1 GCA_944393485.1 uncultured Clostridia bacterium | reverse complement strand
AGAAAGTTATAAAAAAGTAGCTAGTCTAGTATTGGCAATAAAAAAATTAAATAATGGAGAGCAATTAGTGAATAATATAATAAAAGAATTAAAATATTCTGAATATGCTAAAAGAACAGCTTTATTTGACGAGATAGAAAAAGCTATTAATAGATAATGTGGTGTATCATAGAGGTGGATTTTTATTTTCCACCTCTATGACATTACATTTGGAAGTTACTTTTACAATATACAAAGGCAGAGGAAAATAGTTTTTGAATTAATTGACAAACATATAAATAAATGTTATTCTATTGGTTAAATTATATAGAGGGAGTTGGTCGTATGGGTAAATTTTTATGTGTGGGAATTGCTACAAAAGTATTTGTAAAAAAAGATGGTTATTCAAAAGAGAAAATAATCAATCAATTAAAGAAAACACTAGATTTAAAAATTTATGATGAGCCAATAGAAGATGAGAAATTTTTATTATTAGGGATGAAGACAGAATATATAGAAAAATATGCGGTTCCATTTGTCGAAGAACAATTAAAAATTGTTCTAGAAAATATGGTAGATATAGAAGAATATGAAAGAATTTCAAAAAATTTAAAGGAACTATTAGAAAATTCAAAGGGGAAAAATTATGAAGAATTAATGCAAATGGCAGAAGAACAGCAGAGTATAAATTTTGAATTAGCTGAAGTAAATTTGTTTACTAATGATATTTCTTATATTGGAGATGGATTAACAATATTTGCTGATTTGATAACATATCTGAATGATGGAAAAATTATAATGGAAAGTTACTATGATATGTTTAGATATTTTAGAAATACAATTATAAAAAGTAGTAATAGTCCGATAAAAACTTCGGCAATGATTTCAATTGTAGGATAACTTCATTAACATAGAAAAGCTAGTATGGTAAATACTAGCTTTAAAAGGTATTAGGGGAAGGAGTAGATGTCGAAATAGGAGAAAGGATTAGATGTAAAAAATATGGAGATATATTGCAAAGCAAATACAGACATGATTTTCAAATAAGGTAAATTCGGAAAAAGATTTAGAGAAGTTTTGGATACAAACAACGAATATCTTTATTCACACGGTCGTTATCCTACTAAAATAAGAAAAGAGGATTTAACAGAAGATTATATAGAATTTAGAAGTAGGGTAATTTGGTATATGACAGGATATGTAAAAACATCTGGAATAGTTGATATAGGATATACATCAATAAAAATAAATCATTTATTTAAGGATGATTATCTATATATTTCTTATAAAGAAAAATTAAAGTTTGAAAAAAACAAATTTGAATTTTGTGATTATACTAATTATGATATTTGTATTTGTGGTAACAGTATTATTCCAATTTTATTTGCAATTGAGGAAAATTCAAAAATTGATATAAATGGAGTAAAAGAAAAGATATATGAAAAAGTAGATTGGTATAAAAATCATTATAAGGAAGACTATTTAAGGCAGTTTGATGATGAAAATGTGGATATATTTGAATATTATAAGAAGTGTTATTGATTCCAATAACACTTCTTTAAGCTTGGCTTTACTTGATTTTAGCTTTCTAATTGAAACAAAAAATTTTATTGTTGGTTTTAATTACTTGGGTGTAATTTTTTATTCAAAATCCACCACATCCAAATCCCTAATCGCTGGATTATATAACTGATGTCCCATGTAATCAAATCTAGAACCATGGCAAGGACAATCCCAAGTCTTATCAAGATTATTCCAACTAAGAAGACAACCTAAATGAGTGCAAATAGGCTTAACTGTATAAATTTTTCCATCTTTATCTTTATAGATTCCAACTTTTTCGCCATTATATTCAAAAACATGCCCTGTATCATTTTCTATATCGCTAAAATTCTTATCAAAATCTGAAACATGCGCGCTAATGTTTTTAATGTCATCTTTAGTATTCTCCGAAATTTTCTCAGGAACCTTAAACTTATTAATCACAAGAGAATTAGCCGTTTCTTTAATCATATTGCCAAGTTCTGCATTATTCTTAATAGGATGCAATCTAGTAGCCTTAAAAACATCCTCATATTCATTTTCTTTTCCTAAAATTTTATCAACAATAATGTTTCCTGCAACATTAGAAGAAGTCATTCCCCATTTATTAAAACCAGTACCAATATACATATTAGGCATAAAGTGGGAAAACTCACCAATATAAGGAATCTTATCAAGAGTAATACAATCTTCTGTATTCCATTTATATAAAACTTTACAATCTGGATAATATTTTCTTACTTCATCTTCTAAAATATTATAAGCATTTGACAAATCTATTTTGCTTCCAGTCTTATGATCTGCACCGCCTACTAACAAAAGTCTTTTTCCTCCAGAACCACTATAATTTGCAAACCTATATGAAAAAGTTGGTTGTTCAGAATTTATATACATTCCATCAAAAGTTTTATCTCCAATATCTACAGCAATTACATAAGATGTTGATTGATACATTTTCAAAAAATAATATCCTAAACGGTCAATAAAAGGATAGTGAGAAGCAAGTATTAAATATTTTGAGTTAACAACATAATCTTGGCATAAAGTTATAAAATTATTATTCTCTTTTTGTATATTCTTAACAAGTGAGTCTGTATAAATTTTACCAGAATTTTTAGTAATACAATCAGCTAATCCATAAGCATATTTTATAGGATTAAATTCAGCTTGATTAGGAAATTTTATGGCTCCTAACACATCGAAAGGAAGAGGAGTAGAAGTAACAAATTCACTATTAAAACCAAGCGAATTAACAGCTTTATTTTCTAATTTGATTTTTTCTAATTCGTCTGAATTATTTGTATAAACATAACTATCTTGTCTTTTAAAATCGCAGTCGATATTCTCATCTTTTATAATCTGATAAATATTTTCTATCGCTTCTTGATTTGCATACAAATAATGCTTTGCCTCAGAAACACTAAGTGAATCAATTAAATATTTATATATAAGATTATGTTGGCTTGTTATTTTAGCAGTGGTATGACCAGTTGTTTTACTTGCAATTTCAGGTCCTTTTTCTAAGATTACAACGTTAAATCCTTGCTTAGTTAAATAATAACCGCAAGTAAGCCCGAAAATACCAGCTCCTATTATGCAAACATCAGTAGATATATCTTTATCTAATTTATTAAACTTATTTATATTTTCATCAGAATTAAGCCAAAGAGAATTCATAAAATACCTCCATAAATATAATTATAGTTATTTAAATTATTTACTTATATATTTTTTTTATTCTACAATAAATAAAAAAAGTACTGTTGGCAGAAATAAAAAAAGCCTAAGTACTTTTATGATATAAATTGGGAGGGAGCTAAAATAATAACTCCATTCGTCTAGATTAACATAATTATAACACACCAAAAATAAAAATGTTGTAGAAACCTGTCGAAGAGTCTAAAAAAATAAAAAAACTACTTTTTATTATATAGAAAAATCGATTTTTCATATTCAACAAGAAAACAACGTTGCACAGAAGATTGCTATGCAATTTTTCGCATCGACAAATCTTTAGGCTTTTTCGAGAACCTAAATATATAGTTAAATTAGAAAAATAGATAAGCGAAGTGAGATTTGTCCTAAAAAAAGGAAATATGCCAAAAACAACAAATTTTATGCCTTTTTATAAAAATTTCTTAGAAAATAATAAACACATTAAAAAGTAGATTTAAAGAAAAAATACGGTATAACAACACAAAAATAAATTAATTTTTATCCAATATAAAAATAAAATAAAAAAATTGTAAAAAAATGTAGAAAATAAAAACACAATATGTTATATTAAATGTGTCAGAAATATGGAGGAAATATGAACAAAAAGAGCATAAAAATATTTTCAATAGAACTAATAATGTTAATAACTGCAATATTACTAATAAACACAACAAGGATACTAAATTTTGCTCCTCGGATGTACATTTTATTTATACACAGGGATACAATGTCCCGCTTGTGGAGGAACAAGATGTGTAATTAGTTTGTTAAGAGGAGATATTGTATCAGCATTTTCATTTCATCCAATATTTTGTATAACTATAATTTATTTATTAATATGTAATGTTATGTATTTAATAAACCTAAATAAAAAGAAAAAAATCCTTACATGGATTTATCCAAAGCCATATTATGCTATCATATTCGCCATAATAGTTGTATTATTTGGAATTTATAGAATAATTATTTAAAGATGTTTTAATAGATAAAAATTATACAAAATAATTTCAAAAGATAAAGTTTGTAGTTGGTAATACCAATAAAATATACAAAATAAAAATAAAAGGAGAGAGGAAAAATGGAAGAAAACAATCAAAATCAAGAAATGAATCAAAACATGGAGTCAACATCACAAATATCAGGAGAAGAAAAAAAGTTAAAAAATTTTAGTATAGCATCACTAGTTTGTGGTATTGTATCTGTTGTAACATTTTGTTGGTGGTATATCTCATTACCTTGCGCAATTGTTGCAATTGTATTAGGAAGTAAAAGTAAAGGACAAAAATATTCTAAAGCTGGAAAAATACTAGGAATTATAGGAATAGCAATAGAAGTTGTATTATTTATTGTTGGATTAGTTTTAGGAGCAAGCTTGGCATTTAGTATTTTTAGTTTAGCTTCATAAAAAATTATATATGTTATATTTGTTCGAAATTAATTCTAATACTTTAATTTTTTCGGAGGAAAAACTTATATGGAAAATAACAATATACCTGAAAAGCAATTGGAACATGATAACATAGAAAACTCACATAATTTGAATAATAATGAGGAAATTAAAACTAATTCGCAATCTGCAGATAAAGAAGATATTTATAAATCCAGATATTCAATAGCATCATTAGTTTGTGGAATTTTATCTATATTATCTTGTTTACAAATATATGCAGCGGGAATATGTATAATTTTAGCGATTGCTTTTGGAATTACAGGAATAAAATCTAGTAAGAAAAGCATGGCTATTATTGGTATTATATTAGGTATTATAGCAATAATTTTAGAAGTAGCTATTTCAATATGGTTCTATAATGTTTATTTAGAACATCAAAGTATATTTGATTTAATAGCAGGATAATTTTAAAAGAAATATAAGGAGGATAAAGATGGATAATAATAATCAAACTGTAATAAATGATAATCCTGTAAAAAAAGATAGAAAAGGATTTAGCATAGCTGCCTTAGTATTAGGAATACTTGCAATAATTTTATGCTGTACATGTATAGTTTCAATTATATTTGGTATTATAGCAATTATTGTTGGTATTTTAGGATTAAAGTCAAGCAAAAGAGGTATGGCAATTGCTGGTATTTCGACAGGTGCTGTTGGTCTAATATTAGGAATTATCATAGGCGTTGTATTATGGTTACCAATGGGAATTTATATTTATAACAAAGCAAATATAACATCTGATGCTTTAGAAAATATACAATCAATTCAAGACGAATTAGATTCTTATGATACAAATTATGATTCTTTTTATGATTACGACTATGACTATGATTTTTAATGTGTCAACTAAATAAGCAAAAATACAGTATGTTATAGAAGAGATTATTCCATCTTCGATAATATACTGTATTTTTATATAATTAGGTATTATTTATTAAATTAACAATATTTGGTATAGCAAAGGAGGATTTTAATGGAAGAAAATAACAATACAACTCCTATTAAACAAGAGAATAGAGAATCTAATAAATCAAATGTAAATAATAGGCAATTGCTTAAATATCAAAAGCTTAGCACAACATCAATGATTTTAGGTATAGTTTCAATTGTTACAGTATGTATGTCATATGTATCTATAATATGCGGAACACTGGGAATTGTTTTTGGCGCTATTAGTTTAAAAAATGGTAAGAAAAATTTTTCTAAAACAGGGATTATTTTAGGCTCACTTGGAATAGTTCTTAGTATTATACTTTTAGTAGTAATAGTATCTTATTCTGTAAACTTTTTTATGGACTTATTAAGAACTATAGCTAGATTTGGATAAAATTAAAATGGGGAGTAATTATGGAAAGAAAGCTTGAAAATGTAAATCAAGAATATAATACAAAAACAAATAATAAAAAAGATAGAAGTAATTTTAGTATAGCAGGCTTTTTCTTAGGAATTATTTCAATTGTTACATGTTGTACAATTAATATTTCAATGATAATAGGAATATTAGCAATAGTATTTGGTGCTATAGGAATAAAATCTTCAAAGAAAAATATGTCAATAGTTGCCATAGTAACTGGTGCTATAGGAATTGTATTATCAATTATAATGATTTTTGTAATGGTTTTTGGCATACTTAATTTGGTTTTTGGAAATATATTTCCAAATGGATTAGATTCTTTAAATGATTATATTAATTATGGTTATTATAAAAAATCATTTTAAAGTTTACAAATATAATTACTTAATGATAAAATAAAAATGTAAAAAATAAGAGGGAATAAAAATGAAAGAAAATACTCCAAAAGAAGATATAATTTTAGAAAATCAAACTCCAACAGATAGAAAAGGATTAGCAGTACTATCATTAATTTTAGGTATAATATCAATAGTTTTAGCTTGCCTTTGGTTTGTATCAATTCCATGTGGAATTATAGCAGTTATTTTGGGTGTTATGGCTAAAAAATCTACTAAACCAAATATTTCAATATCAGGCCTTGTGACAGGATGTATAGGTATTTTTATATCTATCTTGATAATTATAATATTTTTTACTGTTTCAGCAGGTTTGATAAATGGTCTTAATAAATATGCTTATGGAGATGATTATTATTCAAGTTATAATAGTTAATAAGGTTTTATAATATAGAAGGAAGGGGAATAGAAATGGAAGAAAACAACAATAAAATGGAAAATAATGTTAATGCAGAAAGCAAGGAACAAACAGTTAGTGAAAAAGCAAATAATAATGTGCCAACAACTGATAGAAAAGGATTTGCAATAGCTTCTTTAGTGCTTGGAATTATATCAATACCATTTGTTTGTTGGGGCTGTATAGGTTTAATATGTGGAATTTTAGGACTTGTATTTGGTATATTAGGATTAAAATCAACTAAGAAGGGACTAGCTATTGCAGGTATAGTAACAGGAACTATAGGATTATTTATTTGTTTAATTATGATAGTTGTAGGAGCAATAATAGGTAGTTCAGTAAGTTTGTTAAGCTAATAATTAAATTTTGATATAATAAAAATCCGATTATAATTATAAATACTATAATTGTAATCGGATTTTTGTTGCAAGTAAATATTTAATTCTACAAAATTCGCACTAATTTGTTGTATAAATTAAATTCTTTTGATATAATGAGTCCGTATATCATATACTGTATAAGTATATATTCAAATGCTATAAATATCTTTTGGCAATTAAAAGTTATATTTTCAAACCAATAGAATTTTAGCAGAATGGAGGCAAATATGAGCGAAAAAAATTGCATGGATGAAAAATTATCAAACGAAATGAAAGATTTATTAAAAAATTATTCACAAGACAAATCAAATTTAATTCAAATTTTAAATGAAGTTCAAGAAAAATATGGTTATATTCCAAAACAATCACAAATCGAAATTTCAAATTATTTAAATATTCCAATGGCCGAAATTTATGGTGTCATAACATTTTATTCTCGTTTTACATTAGAACCAAAAGGAAAATATAATATATCAGTATGTCTAGGTACAGCTTGCTTTGTTAAAGGATCACAAGCTTTATTAGATAGATTAAAAGAAAGATTAAAAATAGAAGAAGGACAGACTACACCTGATGGCAAATTTTCTATTGATGCTACAAGATGTGTTGGTGCATGTGGTTTAGCTCCTGTATTTACAATTAATAATGAAGTTTATGGTAAAGCAACTGTTAAAAAATTAGATGAAGTATTAGATGAATACATGAAGAAAGAAGATTAATTTGGCACATTTTGTAATGACAGAATAGCAAATCTTCATAGGGAGGAGAAGACTTGAAAAAAGATTTATTAAAAACAAATTGTTTTGACGTAGAAGAAAAAATGATAATAATTGGAAGTTGTTTGGAATATATGTTTCCTAAAATATATAAAGAATTAAATGAAACTTCAGAAAATATTTATGATGTATGTCTAGAAGATACACATTTAAATATGGTTATAACTAAACTTGCAGGAATGATAGCAAGAAAAAAGTGTAAAGAATTAACATTTGTAACAGTAGATAAATCACCACATTGTGTACAATTACATTATGTAGTAAAAGAATTAGAAAACATAATGGATTTAAAAGATATAAAGATAAAAAATTATGTAGCTACAAATGATGGATTAATTGAAATACCAATAGAAGTTATAGGACTATCTAAAAATTTAGCCAAATTAAAAAATTTAATCTAGATAAAATATGTTTACATCAAGATAAACAAACTACTTAAGATATAAAATATAACAAAAGATAGATTAAATATCGAAAGGAGAAGAGTATGAAAACTTTAGAAGAAATTCACCAAATAAGAGAACAAAAAAGAAAAGAATTAGACTTAAGAGTAAATATTAAAGCAGATACAAGAGAAAAACATATTTTAGTATGTAGAGGAACTGGTTGTACATCTTCAAAATCACCAGAAATCATAGAGAATTTTAGAAAAATTATAGAAGAAAAAGGTATCCAAAATGTAAGAGTTATTCAAACAGGATGCTTTGGTTTATGCGCCAAAGGACCTATTGTTATAATTCGTCCAGAGGATACCTTTTATGCTATGGTAACTCCAGATGATTGCCGTGAAATTATAGAAAAACATATAGAAAAAGGTGAACTTGTTGAAAGATTACTTTGCAAAGATGTTGATAATACAATGGTTAATCGTTTAGATGAACTTAATTTCTATAAAAAACAAAAACGTATTGCTCTAAAAAATTGTGGTATTATCGATCCAGAAGAAATTGATGAATACATAGCTTTTGATGGATATAAAGCACTTGAGCAGGTTTTAACAAAAATGACTCCAGATGAAGTAATTAATGAAGTTTCTGAATCAGGCTTAAGAGGTCGTGGAGGAGCAGGTTTCCCAACAGGTAAGAAATGGCTTTTTACAAAACAAGCTGAAGGTGACCAAAAATATGTTGTATGTAACGCAGATGAAGGAGATCCAGGAGCATTTATGGATCGTAGTATTCTAGAAGGTGATCCACATAGTGTATTAGAGGCAATGGAAATTGCAGGATACAGTGTTGGAGCAGATAAAGGATATATTTATGTTAGAGCAGAATATCCAATAGCTGTTCAAAGACTTCAAGTTGCAATAGACCAAGCAAGAGAATATGGTTTACTTGGAAAAAATATTTTTGGAACAGATTTTTCTTTCGATATAGAAATTAGATTAGGTGCAGGTGCATTTGTTTGTGGTGAGGAAACAGCGCTTTTAGAATCTATAGAAGGAAGAAGAGGTCAACCACGTGTTAAACCTCCATATCCAGCAAATTCTGGTTTATGGGGCAAACCAACATTAATTAACAATGTTGAAACATATGCAAATATTACAAGAATTATCTTAAATGGTGCTAAATGGTATGCAAGTATAGGAACAGAAAAATCTAAAGGAACTAAGGTTTTTGCTTTAGGAGGAAATGTAAATAATATAGGATTAGTTGAAGTACCTATGGGAACAACTTTAAGAGAGATTGTTTTTGATATAGGTGGAGGAATACCAAATGGTAGAGAATTTAAAGCAGCTCAAACGGGTGGACCTTCTGGTGGATGTATACCAAAAGAACATTTGGATACACCAATAGATTATGAATCACTTTCAAGCATTGGTTCTATGATGGGATCTGGTGGATTAATTGTTATGGATGATTCTAAATGTATGGTTAATATTGCTAAATTCTATTTGGACTTTACAGTTAGCGAAAGTTGTGGTAAATGCACACCTTGTAGAATTGGTACTAAAAGAATGTTAGAAATATTAGAAAGAATGTGTGAAGGTACTGCAGAAGAAGATGATTTATACAAACTAGAAAAATTAGCATTAAATATTAAAAAATCTGCAATCTGTGGACTTGGTCAAACAGCTCCAAATCCAGTTTTAAGTACTTTAAAATATTTTAGAGATGAATATATGGAACATATTAAATATAAAAAATGTAGAGCTGGTCAATGTAAAGCATTAGCAAATATAGAGATTGATCCAGAGAAATGTAAAGGTTGTGGTATTTGTAAAAGAAATTGTCCTGTTAATGCTATTACAGGTGAGCCAAGACAGCCACATAAAATTGATCCAGATGTATGTATTAAATGTGGTACTTGTGTTGATAAATGCCCATTTAAAGCAATTATGAACTAAGTGTAATAATGTTTTAAAGCCTATGTTAGAAGGGAGAATATAGATGGAAGAGAATTTAGTAACATTAAAAATTGATGATAAAGAAGTTAAAGTAAAACAAGGTACAACTATTTTGCAAGCTGCAAAACAAGCTAATATAGATATCCCAACATTATGTTTCTTAAAAGATATTAATGAAGTTGGAGATTGTAGAATGTGTATTGTAGAAGTTGATGGGAGAAAAGGTTTTGCAACTTCATGTATTCAAAAAGTAGAAGAAGGTATGGTTGTACATACACATTCACCAGCAGTTATGGAAGCTAGAAGAGTTATATTAGATTTAATATTATCTAATCATCATCGTGATTGTTTAAC
>CALYAJ010000058.1 GCA_944393485.1 uncultured Clostridia bacterium | reverse complement strand
AATTTATCTATTATATTTTTTCTGGTAGCATAAGCATCTTTATATTCAGCATATATCTGTAATATATTATCAAAATTTTCACCTTCATCGAAAAGTAATTCCATTCCTTCTTTATAATAAGATTTCTTTTTTTCGTTATTAGTCTTTTCCATTTTTTCTTTATATTCTATTATTTGTTCAATTCTTTTAATTTGTTCTTTTAAATATTCTACATATCCACTAACACAACTAATTTCATAATATGTGTCATCTATAACTACATTAAAAAGAGCTTTAACAACTTTTTTATTTAGCTTACCGAAGTTTTACTCCTTGAGCTGCATTATCAAGTGCTGCTACTTTTATATTTGGTTCTGTATCTTTTATAAGATCTTTTAATGTATCAGAGATATGTATATGTGTTTTATATTGCCTTTTTGTAACTAAAGCATCATAATCATCAGCAACTTTAATAATTTGATCTTCATATGGAATAAGATTTCCAACTAATCCCTCAGGATATCCCATTCCATCCAATGTTTCATGATGATATTTTGGGCCGAGAGCATATGGTCGTAATTTTATATCATCCATACACATTTTGTATCCAATTAGTGTATGAGTTTTCAAAACTTCAAATTCTTCATCTGTTAGCCTATCTGGTTTGTTTAATATTTGAGGTGGAATAAACATTTTACCAATATCATGTAAATATGCACAAATTGTGCAATAAGCTGTAAAATTTTTATCACAATGTAAATATTCACAAAGCCTACAAGTTATACTTGCCACATTTTCACTATGAATACGTGTAAAAGGATCTAAACTATCCAACATTGTTAATTGATATCTCATAGTTACATCAAGATTGTACGATTTTAATGAAGTTTTATCGTAAAAATCAAAATTTTTATTTTCTAACATTAATTTCTCCTCATTAGTGCTTTTATATTTTTAGTTTTTTAATTTCTTTTAATTCAGCATTTAATTTATCTATAATACCTGATCTAGCTACTAAAGCTTCATTATATTCTTGCAAAATTGTAATATAATTCTCTTCATTTTCTCCATCTCTAAATAAAAGTTTCATTCCTTCAAAATAATAACTTTTTCCTCTTTTAGTTGATGCTACTTTCATCTTTCTTTCATATCTATTTATTTGCTTTAATCTTTTAATATTATCTCTTAAAAATCCTAAATAATCTATAGTAGAAGAAATTTCTAACATAGTATCTTCTATTACTACTTTTTTTAAAGCTTTAGTAGCATGAATATTATTTCTTCCACTATGAGCATTTTCAATTAAAATTTTTAGAGTGTCAGTTATGCCAATATGGGATTTATATTGTCTTTTACTAACAATAGCATCAAATTCATCGGCAACTCTAATAATTTGACCTTCAATTGGTATTGCAGAACCTTTTAGACCAGAAGGATATCCACTTCCATCCAATGCTTCGTGATGAAATTTTGGACCTGCAGAATATGGTCTTAGGTTTAAGTCATTCATGCACATTTTATAACCAATTGTAGTATGTGTTTTCATAATTTCATATTCTTCATCTGTAAGTTTATCTGGTTTTTGAAGAATTGATGGTGGAATAAACATTTTACCGATATCATGTAAATATGCACAAGTTGTACAATATATAGTAAAGTTTTTATTAAGATGCAAATAATCACAAATTCTACAAGTAAGGTTAGCAACATTTTCAGAATGTTTCCTTGTAAAATTATCTAGTGAATCCAACATTTTTAATTGATAACGAGCACTAGCATCTAAGTCATAAGACTTTAAAACGGTTTTGTCATAAAAATCAAACTTTTCTTCAAACATTTTAAATTCTCCTTTGTATAATATAAATTTATAATAACATTAAATAAAATAAAGTTCAATATTTTATTGATTTATAATGATTTTTAATATATGATAAATAAGTACAATAAGATAAAAGGTGATAAAAAAATGTATTTAAAAAGATTAGAATTACAAGGATTTAAGTCTTTTGCTGATAAAACAGTATTAGAATTCATGCCAGGAATTACAGCAGTAATTGGACCAAACGGATCAGGAAAAAGTAATATTTCTGATGCTATTCGTTGGGTATTAGGAGAGCAAAGTATGAAGTCTTTAAGAGGCTCAAAATCAGAAGACATAATATTTGCAGGAACTCAAAATAGAAAATCTTTAGGATTTGCAGAAGCTTCTTTAGTATTTAACAATGATGATGGAAAATTACCAATTGAATATGCAGAAGTTACAATTACAAGAAGAATATATAGAACTGGAGAAACAGGTTATTATATAAATAGAACACCTTGCAGATTAAAAGATATATTAGAATTATTCATGGATACAGGAATAGGTAAAGATGGATATTCAATAATAGGGCAAGGAAAAATAGATGAAATATTAAGTAATAAGTCAGAAGATAGAAGACATATATTTGAAGAAGCAGCAGGAATTGTAAAATATCGTACAAGAAAAGAAGAGTCAGAGAAAAAGCTTGAAAGAGCAAAACTTAATTTGTTAAGAATAAATGATATTTTATCAGAAATAGAGAATAATTTAGAGCCTTTAAAAGTTCAATCAGAAAAGGCAAAGAAATTTTTAAGTTTACGTGAAGAGCTTAAAGTAATAGAAGTTGGATTGTTTTTACATAATATAGAAACATATAAAGAAAAACTAGAAAAAATAACTGCTGATGAAGAAATTATGAATTCAACATATAAAGAAGAAGAAAATTCACAGGAAAGAAAGAATGAAAGAAAGAATAGATTAAAAGCAGAAATAAATGATTTGTTAAATCAAATAGAAGAAATGCAAAATCTAGGTTTTGAAAGTACAAATAAAATTGAAAAAATAAATTCTAATATAAATGTTGCAAAAGAAAGAATTAGTAATATTGAAGAAAACAACTTAAGATTTAGTGAAGAAATTAAAGAAACGAACGAAAGAATAAAAGAATTAGAAGAAGAAAAAAATCAAAAGATAGCTAAGAAAGAAAATTTATATGCAAATAAAGAAAAATTTGCAAAAGAGTTAGAAGAAAAAGAACAAGAATTAGCAAAACTTACAGCAAAACTTTCAGATAAAGAATTAGAAATAGAATCTAAAAAGAAAAAAGTAGAAGAAGATACAGACAAAAAATATGAAATTATAAATGAAATTAGCTTACAAGATGCAAAAAAAGAAAATATAGAGAAAAATGAAAAAAGTTCTAAAGAAGAATTACAAGTAACAATTTCTGAATTAGATAGTTCAAGATTAAAAAAGAGCGAAATAGAGCAAAATTTTGCTGAAATTGAATCTAAAAGAAATAAAATTAAATCAGATTTAGAAGAAATTGAAAATAAAAAAACAGTTGCAAACAATAAAATAAAATCATATGAAACAGAAATAAATCAAATTTCTTATGAAATCAGAATGAAAGATTCTAGATTAAAGTTTTTAGAAGAGACTGAAAGAGAAAAAGAAGGATATGGAAAAAGTGTTAAGGCACTTTTAAAAGCATCAGAAACAAATGCTAAATTAAAACAAGGTCTACATGGAGTTGTTGCTAATCTAATAAAAGTACCTAAAGAATATGAAGTTGCAATAGAAATGGCTTTAGGTGCAAGTGTACAAAATATAGTAACAGACAATGAAGAAACTGCTAAAAATTTAGTAGAATATTTAAGAAATAATAATTTAGGTAGAGCATCTTTCCTTCCAATAACTTCAGTTAAAGGAAAAAAAATAGAAAGAGTTGATGATAAAAATATATCTGGAGTCATAGGTATTGCGTCAGATTTAATAAAATATGATTCAAAATATAATGGGATATTTACAAGTTTATTAGGAAGAACAGTTATTGTAGATGATATGAAAGCAGGAATAGAGCTTGCAAGAAGAAATAGATATGGTTTTAGAATAGTTACATTAAAAGGTGATATTTTAAGTTCAACTGGTGCAATAACAGGAGGTTCTGTTCAAACAAAAACTGTTAATATTTTAGGACGTGGAAGAGAAATTGAAGATTTAAAACAAAAATTAAAAGAATTAAATTCTAAATTAGATAAAAAAGAGAAAGAGAAAGAAGAATATTTAAATAGTATAGAAGAATTATTAGAAACAATTTCAGGCTTAGAAAATAGTCTACAAGAAATTGATATAGAATATGCTACACAAAAACAAAAAGTAGAATTAATTTCTGAGAATGTAGACAAATTAAAATCTAGAATGGATAAAATAAATTCAGATTTAGACAAAATAGAACTTACTAAAAAAGAGATAGATAGCTATAAAGAAGAAAAATCTAACGAATTAGAAGAATTAGGAAAAGAAATAGAAAATTTAAATTTAGAAATAGAAGAATATATAAAATTAAATAAAGATGACCAAACATATATTGATAATTTAAATTTAGATATAACTAATTTAAAAATATCTGTTTCTTCTTTTGAAGAAAGTGAAATGTCTATAAATGAAATGACAGAAAGAATAAATCAAGATATAGAAAATAATAAAAATAGTATTAAACAAAAAGAAGAGGCAATAAATAAGGCGAAAGAAGAAAAGAAAAAGCTAGAAGGAGAAATTGAAAACTTAAATAAAGAAATAATAGAAATAAAACAAAATGTAGAAAATAGTGGTTCTAAAATAGAAGAATATAAAAAATCTAAAGAAGTAAAAAATATTGAATTAGAAAAATTAGAAGAAGAAATTGAAAAACAATTTAAGAGATTACAAGAATTAAAAGAACAATTAGTAAAAATAGACTTAAAGAAAACTAAACTAAATCAAGATTTAGAAGATGTTGTTAATAAAATGTGGGAAGAGTATGAACTTACTCCAAATAATGCACATGATTATAAAGAAGTAACAGATCCAGCCAAAACACAAAAAGATGTAAATAATTTAAGAAATCAAATACGTGATTTAGGAAGCATAAATATAGATTCAATTGATGAATATAAAACATTAAAAGAAAGATATGACTTTATGTGTGAACAAAGATTGGATTTAGAAAATTCTATGGCAAAATTAAGAAATGTTATTTCAGAGATGATTACAATAATGAAAGAACAATTTAAAGAAAAATTCAAACTAATTAATAAAAACTTTAATGAAGTATTTAAAGAATTGTTTGGCGGAGGAAAAGCAGAATTAATACTTGAAAATGAAGATGATGTATTAAACTGCGGAATAGATATAAGAGTACAACCACCAGGAAAGAAGTTGCAAAATATGACATTACTTTCTGGAGGAGAAAAAGCATTTACAGCAATAGCACTTTTATTTGCAATATTAAAAATAAATCCAGCACCATTCTGTGTGTTAGATGAGATTGAAGCAGCATTAGATGATGTAAATGTAGTAAGATATGCAGAATATCTAAAGAAATTTGCACAAGATACACAGTTCTTAATAATTACACATAGAAAAGGTACAATGGAAGCAGCAGATACAGTATATGGAATTACAATGGAAGAAAGCGGAATAAGTAAACTACTTTCTATGAAATTAAAATAGGGATTAAAAAAATCTTTCCTTATCAAAGGAGAGATTTTTTTACATAATATAAATTTTCAAAAATAATTTATGTAATGATTGAAAAAATAAGTATTAATGATAAAATATAATAAAAGATAAGATTCAAAGGAGAAAATATGTCAGACAATAATGCATTGGTTGAGAAAACAAAAGAGAAAAACGGGTTAAGAAAAATAATAAATAGTTTTACTGAATTCGTAAAATCAAGGTTAAATAAAGACTATATTTTAACAGAGAATTCGCCCGACTTTTTAAGGAAAAATAGAAAATTAATTTTAAAAACAATAGAAAGAAATCCGGAATACTTAAATAAGGTTGATGAAAATCTACTATTAGAAGAATTAATGCAACAACAATTACCAATTAATGGAATAATTGACACAGCATTTAAAAATAGATATAGGTTGGATAAAGATAGTTTAGGTATATTAAAAGGAGATAAAGCTAAAATTGCAATAATGCAATACATAAAAATGGATAATAGATCATTAAAGGATATTTCAGTTGCATTAAGCAATTTAGATAGAGAGTTATTTTTAGATACGGAATTTAAAGAAAAATTATTTGATACTGTATTAGAAAAAGGTTGGAATATAGAGCCAAACTCACCAGAATACTTAAGACATGAACCTAGATTGGCAGAGCGATATTATGTAGAACTAATAAAAAATAATTTAATAATATCAGAGAGCTCTAATATTTTAGATGATACATTATTAAATAATACGGAATTTGTACAAAAATATATTAATTTATTGGCATCTAAAGGTATAGATAATGATACGATTTTAAAAACATTAATGCATAATGAAGAATGTTCTAATGCATTAAAAAATAATCCTGAGTTATTTCAATTAGTTTTTGAGCAAGCAACTCCAACAAATTTAGGAGACTTTTTCTCTTCTTTATATAAGGACAAAAATGAATTAGATGATTTTCTTGCAAATAATGATAATTTTCAAGGAAAACTATTAAGAGTAAGTAATTTATATAATAGAGATAAAGCTATTTTAAAAACATTGGATTCTAGATTACTTGATGCGAAGTATGCTAATATACCAGACTATAAGATGCAAATAATAGGGACAGTAGAGAATGTACAAGAACAAATAATTGGATTAACTAATTATCAATATATGTTATATAGCAAAATGACTCAATGTGTAGCGCGAAAAACAGATAGATGGAATAGATTTGAGCAAAATATAATTGAAAATTTATCAGATGGATATTATGGAGACATAATTAATGATTTATATGAGCAAGCAAGCCAAGGACAAAAGATTACCGGTAAAGATATAGAAACATTAACATTTCTGTTTTCGAAAAAGTGCTTTTCAAAATCATATTTTGATGGAGAATATACTAATATATTAAAAAATATGGGTAAAGATGATAAAGCTATAAGACAAGAAGAAATTGTATATTCAAATAATATATTTAATATTACTAATAAAAAGGAATTAGAAAATTTTGAAGATATTAAAGAGGTAGTATGCGATACTATATTAACTGATCCTAGTTTATCTGATGCTCAGCTAACAACAGCAGTAAGTAAATACTTAGGAAAATTTAAACAATTACCAGAACTTGATAGAATGAAATTAGCTTTATTGGAGAAATACTACAATATGGATTTAGAAGAAGCATCAGATATTGTAAGAAATTTTTCAGGCGATATAGATAATATACATGCTAATACTGAAGAACAAGCTAATATAGTAGAACAACTTAAAGCTATTAAGAATATTTTTGAAAGCAATGATATTAGTACTTTAGAGCAAGTTGCTGGATTAGATGTTGTGGTAGAAACGGATTTATCAGTAAGTACATATTTAATTGAACAATCTAAAGAAATGTTTGAAAAAATATATGAAGAAAGCTTATATATACCTAATGAGAGCGAAAAAATTGGAAATACCACTTTCAATGGAAAAAACATTGAAGTCTTTGATGCTAAGACTAATTTTGCAATGATTGTAAAAACGATTGCACCTAGAATTGAAGAGGATGATACTAAAGAAAAATGGAATTCGCTAAGAAGTCAGGTAACCGAAAACGAAGGATTAAGATATAAGACTTGTACATCATATATGACACCGGAAAATCTTTTAAAAAATGAAGAAGATGTTATATTAGCCTTTTCAGAGGGATTAAAAGGTTGTTCTTTTGAAGCAATGTATCCAAAAGATGCTCATTCTTCATTTTATGGAGATGGAGTATATACAGAAACAAATGGAGGTAGTTCTTTTGTAACACCAGAAACATTAGAAATGAACACAGATGATTATTATAATGAACTAGTAATAAATACATTAAAGATAAATGAAGACGATAAAATGACTAAAATGAGGCCAGACTATGTAGTGTATATAAAAAAGAAAACAGATTTAGAACTTGATGACTTGGAAAATGATGAAGTCTGGGTAAAAACCAAAAAAGTTGCAAGCGATTTTGATATACCAATAGTAATAGTAGATAAAGAGAAAATAAGAGAAAGCGAAAAAGAAAAAATTGCAACCATCTCAGAGGGATTAAAAGGAAGAAGACCAAGTAGTAAAGAAATTAAAAGATTTGTTAGTAAAGTTGAACATTATAAAGCTAGATATAGTATAGATAAAGTGATTTCAGAACATGCTCCTGAAGACAAAATAACATTTTTAAAAAAATATGCTAAACAAAAAGAAGAAGAAGAAAGAAAAGAAATATCAGTACCAGAGGTAAAAAGTATTGATATTGAAAAAGTTTCTAAAATGAATAGACAAAATGTTTTAAGAAAACAAAAAGAATTAGCAGAAAGAAAAATTATTACAGGTGATGGAAGATGAAAAAAATAAAAAATAATAAAATTATTGATTTAAAAAATAAAAATGAGTATGAAAAAAATCATGTATTAGGACAATTATCAAAGAAAATTAATTTGATTTTTTTAAATAGGAAAAATAAAAAGAAGTAGTTAATATCACACAAAATTGCTGTGCAATTTTGGCAAGTTTACAAAGACAGGGCATGTAAGTTTTTTTAAGAAAATAAAACTTTAAGCATGCCCTTTTGTTTGTATTTAGCAAGTAAAATTATATCATCTAAAAAATAATTTTATAAAATAATTCTTAAAAATCCAATAAAAATTAGTAAAATACCAGATAAAAAATTCCAAAATTTAAGTGAAACAGAATTAGATATTATTATTTTCTTTCCTAAAAAAATCCCTGCATTAATAAAAAATAGTTGAAAAAGAGGAACTAAAATAGGAAAAAATAAAGAAGGTAATCCAAAAGAGGAACTACTTATACCAACACAAATTGAATCTAATGAAAGAGCTAAAGCAAGATAAATAGCTTCGTTTTTTTCTATAGTGTTTGAATTATTTAAATCAGAATTAATTGGATTTTTTATTATTTTCATAGTTATATCAAGTGTTTTATTTTCATATTTTTTTGAAAATTTATGATATGTTTCATAAATTATAAAGATACCCATAAAAATTAAAAGCAAACAACTTATTATATCTATAATTGAATTAGGAAAAAAGGCAAAAATAAGATTTCCAAAAATAATTGAAATACATGCAAAAACAAAGGATGTAATCAAAAGGATTATTTTTGCAGAATTATTAATTGATGTATTTCTAATACCATATGTAATTCCTATTCCAAAAGAATCTATACTAACAGAAAGAGCTAATATAATTATTAAAAAAAACATAAAAAACCTCCATTCAAGTAAATACTTAAAAAGTCTTTTATAAATAATATGTAAACTAAAAAATAAAAGTGAAAAATAGTAATAAAAAAATTGTACGAGCATATAAATTAATAAAAACACAAAGGAGAGATTTATATGTGGTATACAAAAAATATCAAAGAAATAGAAAAAGAACTAAAGACTAATATAAAAACAGGGCTAAAAGATATTGATGTTAAAGTAAGATTGGACGAGTTTGGCGAAAATATAATTGAAGAAGGGAAAAAAGAAAGTTTATTAGTGAAATTTATAAAGCAATTTAAAGATTTTATGATAATAATACTAATAATAGCAGCTCTAGTTTCGGCAATTGTAAGTTATTTAGAAAATAGCGGGGATTATTTTGATTCTTTAATAATTATTGCAATTGTTTTATTTAATGGAATTATGGGATTAATACAGGAAACAAAAGCTGAAAAAGCTATAGAAGCACTAAAAAAGATGTCATCACCAGCATGCAAAGTGAAAAGAAATGGCAAAATACATATAGTTGAAGGAAGAAGTGTTGTACCAGGTGATATTGTAATATTAGAAGCTGGAGGATATGTTCCGGCAGATATTAGATTAATAAATACATATAATTTAAAAATTGAAGAATCTAGTTTAACAGGAGAAACAGAACCAGTAACAAAAAATTCAGACGAAGTATTTATAAATGAAAAAATTCCATTAGGTGATATAAAAAATATGGCATTTGCAAATACAATTGTTGTTAATGGTCATGCTGAAGGAATTGCAATATCAACAGGTATGAATACTGAAGTAGGAAAAATTGCCAAGATGATAATTACAAATGAAGCACCTATGACACCTATTCAAAAAAAATTAGAAGAAGTGGGAAGAGTGCTTGGAATAGCCTGTATAATAATTTGTATAGTAATATTTATAATTGGAGTAATAAAGAAGATATCTGTAACAGAAATGTTTATGACTTCTGTAGGACTTGCAGTAGCAGCAATTCCAGAAGGATTACCTGCAATAGTTACAATTATTTTATCAATAGCGGTTACTAAAATGGCAAAGAAAAATGCAATAATAAGAAAACTTCCAGCAGTGGAAACTTTAGGAAGTAGTAAAGTTATTTGTTCAGATAAAACAGGAACTTTAACAGAAAATAATATGAAAGTAGTAGAAATTGTAGGCAATAGAGAGAAAGTTTTAACTTTTGGGACATTGTGTACTGATTGCGAAATAGCTGGAAATGTAATCGAAGGTGAACCAACAGAAAAAGCAATAGTAAAAGAAGCTTTAGACAATAATATAAATAAAAATGAAGAAATGAAAATAATGCCAAGAGTATCTGAGATACCATTTGATTCTTCAAGAAAATTAATGACAACAGTACATGCACTAAAAAATGGAAGATATAGAATTATTACTAAAGGTGCTCCAGATGTATTATTAAATAAATGTACATATTATGAAGAACAGGGAAGTATAAAAGATTTAGATAAATCATTTTTTGAATTATTGAAAAATAAAAATGAACAAATGGCAGAAAAAGCTTTAAGAGTATTAGCAGTTGCATATTTGGATGTAGATATACTTCCAAAACAAATAGAGTCAGAAACTATAGAAAAAGGACTTATATTTGTAGGTTTAATAGGAATGATAGATCCGCCAAGAAAAGGAGTAAAAGAAGCAATAAAAGAATGTAAAAAAGCAGGAATAAAAACTGTTATGATTACAGGTGACCACATAACAACTGCAAAGGCAATAGCAAAAGATTTAGGAATATTAAACAAAGGTGAACTTGCGATAACTGGTGATGAACTTGATAAAATACCAGATAATAAATTAGTAAAAAATATAATGAATTATTCTGTTTTTGCAAGAGTTTCACCAGAACATAAAGTTAGGATTGTAAATTTATTTCAAAAAGCAGGCATGGTTGTTGCAATGAC
>CALYAJ010000057.1 GCA_944393485.1 uncultured Clostridia bacterium | reverse complement strand
TACAGGCAGGCTGATAAATATTTAGTAAGTTTTCAGCCCGAACCTAAAATGCCGGAATATTATAATTTGTATGAGTTTAAATTTGCTTATTACAAAGGAGAACGGATATATAATTTTCCTGAGCTTGTAAAAATATTTTGGAATGAAGAAAAAATAACAAGTATTTTAGTAAATGGAAATCTTACTGGATCTACAGACGAGATTAACAAAAATCTTCCTAAAATATCAGTTGATATGAATATAACCGCAAAATCAACAAATGGTTTTGGGTTATATGATCAATTTAACCGGTTATGGAAAATTGAATGATATCTACTTAAAAAGTTAATTCAATAAAAATCCATCATTATACAATTAAATAATGATGGATTTTTATTTTGCTTATATAATAAAATAGTGGATTTATTTAATGTAAAGTATACATAAATTTGCAAGAATAAGAAATTTATGGTAGAATAAGTAAGTACACAAAATAAACAATTGGCATAAGACTTGCTAAATGTAGCAAGCAGCCCAGAAAGGAGAAAGCAACATGGAAAGCTTAAAGAATGTCAGAGTATATGATATGTCGGGACGGAGGATTGAATTAGATAATCATCTGCACTTCGTAATTGTGGTAGGAGAAAAAGAGTGTGGACAAATTATCAGTGAGTTTGGTGTTTTGAACAAAAAAGAGTTCAAACGAACAAATAAAACTTACCAGATTAAATCTTTTTCTGAGATACCAAAGATTGAAGAAAATCTTCATGAAAGAGGGTGTATATTCTTTGGTGCAATAAAGAAGAATGATCCAGACAACACTTTTGTGCCATTTCCAATGCTGGTAAAGCACAAACTTGAAGGAAAGGCAAATGAAGACGAAGATATATATATTGTCTGTGAATTGAAAATGCCACAGTCTGGAGAGCTAAAAATTGAAATGTTGCAAGTAAAACTTTCTGACATCAACGAAGCTGGATTTACAATAGGAAACAGCTTTTACAGAGTTGGTATGTTGGAATAATAAATAAACAAAACAGCTTGTACTTTTTTATATAAAGTACAAGCTGTTTTGTTTATTTATTATTAATCAAATCATTCATATTATACATTCCGTTATTTTTATCTACTATATATTTAGCAGCCATAACAGCACCATTTGCAAAAACAGTTCTAGAATAACACTTATGAGTTATTTCCAATGTTTCATGTTCACCAAAGAATTGTACTGTATGTTCACCAACAATGTTTCCACCTCTAATAGAAGAAAATCCAATTTCTAGTTTGTTCCTTTTTTCATGTTTATTGTGTCTATCAAACTCATAGACCATTTTATTATCTTTAGCTTCATTTATGCTATCTGCTAAAAATAAAGCTGTTCCACTTGGACTATCTATTTTTCTATTATGATGTGTTTCTATAATTTCTATATCAGTATCAGGTAATTCTTTTGCTAATGTTGCAACGATTTTTGCCATTAAGTTGATATCATAAGACATATTTGCAGATTTAAAAATAGGAATATATTTTGAATATTCTTCTATTTCTTTTAATTGATCATCAGTAAATCCAGTTGTTGCAATAACTACTGGAACTTTGTTATCTTTTGCATATTTTAAAATATTTAGTGTAGCTACTGGAACAGAAAAATCAATTATAACATCTGGTTTTTCTTCTATTTCAGAAGTAGATGTATAAACAGGATATGTGTACATTCCAGTATTTTCTTTATCAACACCTCCAAGAAGTAAAATGTCATCATCTAAATCAATTACATTTGCGACTTCTTGTCCCATCTTACCATTTATTCCATTTATTAATATTTTCATTTATTTCGTTCCTTTCTCAAAAAGCCTATATTAAAATCTTACTAATAATATTGTTAATACAACATAGGCATATCTATACATATTTTTAATTTTATATCTTTTATTTAAAACTTTTAATACTTCAAAAAAAGCACATAATTTATCTGTTAAAGTAATTACAAAACTTTCTTTATAGCTAGGAAGTTTAAAAGTCAAAGGCCACATATGTTTTAAGATTACATCTTTTTCTATATCATTTAATTTAAAATATTTAAGGGAATTATTTAAAGCAATCTTTGGATGAGAAAAAGCATGTAATTCTAAAAATGAATTTACTTTTCTATGTTCATGCCAGTCATACAAAAAGAAGTCATGAAGCATTGCACCACGAGTTGCAGAAACATAATCTAAATTTAATTTTTTGCAGATAATATATGTATAATAGGCAACTCTTAGACAATGTTCATAACATGATGTATTGGCATGTTGCATAAAATTTGTCATTTCTTTAACTTTAGGATTTTGACAAATCTCATTAACAATTTGTTTAAATTCAAAAATATTTGGTTTGTTTAAATTAATTTTATTTATAACCATTTATTCACATCCCTTAAATATATTATACCATATTTAAAGTACGGATGTGAATAAATTAAGTAAATCTTAACAATTAAGCCACCTCCGAAATCTTTGATTTCGTGTAGGTGGGCTATATGCAAGCAAAGCTGTTAAGCCACTCTAGAAATTTTTAATTTCGTTAGAGGGGGCTATAGTTAGCGAAGCTAACTTCCACAGTGTAGGTGAAGCATATGCAAGCAAAGCCACCTTTAAAATGTAGTTTATATTGGCTATATATTAATAAAAATAATTTAGATTAAACCAAAATCTTTTAAAGATTTATTCAATCTTTCAGAGCCTTTTTCTGATAATTTAACTAACGGAAGTCTAGGAATTCCATAATTATATCCCATCATATTTAATGCTTCTTTTACTGGAATAGGATTTACTTCACAGAATAAACTTCCAACTAAATCAATTACTTTTAATTGCATTTCAGTTGCTTCTTTTATTTTTCCATCAAAGAAATTTTGTACCATTTCATGTGTATATTTTGGTGCAACATTAGAAAGAACAGATATAACTCCAAGCCCTCCTAAAGATAAAATTGGAATAATTTGATCATCATTTCCAGAATAAATATGTAAATTATCTCCACAAAGTGCAGCTATTTTAGCAACTTGTGAAATATTACCACTTGCTTCTTTAACTGCTACAATATTTGGTATTTTAGAAAGTTCTAAACATGTTTCTGGAGTAATATTTACACCAGTTCTACTAGATACACTATATACAATAATAGGTAATGTAGTAGAATTTGCTATTACTTTATAATGTTCTACCAAACCTGCTTGTGTAGTTTTATTATAATATGGTGTTACAACAAGAAGAGCATCTGCTCCAACAGATTCTGCATATTTAGACATTTCAATTGCAGAAGCAGTATTATTAGATCCAGTTCCTGCTATTACTGGGATTCTACCATTAACTTTGTCTATAGCATATTTAATAGTGTCTTTTTTCTCTTTTTCTGTCATAGTAGAAGATTCGCCAGTAGTACCACATACAATAATACTATCTACACCTTCTGAAATTTGGAATTCTATTAATTTTCCAAATTCCTCAAAATTTACGCCATCTTTTGTAAATGGTGTGGAGATGGCAGTACCACAACCTTTAAATATAATTTTTTTCATAATAAACATCTCCTAATAGAGATTTACCAGCATATATAATTATATAATGCTATTATTCTATGTTATTATATGATATAAATTAGAAAAAATAAATAATTTATAGAAAATAAATTTAAAATAATATATAATGATAATGTATAAGGAGGAGAAAAATGACAGCATCTCAAGAAGAATATTTAAAAACTATATATATATTAATCTTACATAATAAAGAAGCAAGAGTTACAGATATTGCTGATTATTTAAATGTTAGTAAAGCAAGTGTTAATAGAGCATTAAAAAATTTAAGAGAGCTTGAACTTGTGGATTACGAAACATATGGAGAAATAAAATTAACAGAAAAGGGAAAGGAAGAAGCTACAAATATAATTAAAAAGCATAATGTTTTAAAAGCTTTTTTGATCCAAATATTAAATGTAAATAATGAAACTGCAGAAGAGGAAGCAAAAAAGATGAAACACGCAATTTCAGAAGATACAATTAATAAATTTTCTGATTATATAAAAAGTATTATAAAAGTTGATGAATTAAAATGTAATTACAGCCCAGAAAATGAAAGATGTCAAAATTGTATTAAATTAAAAAAGAAAAAATAATAAAAACATATAATACAAGAATATAGCCCAAAAGCAAAAACAATAATTTCGCTTTTAGGCTATATTTTTTTAGATAGATTTTATGATTGCATCCATATTCCTAAATTGGTGAATAAAGTCCATCCATATTTATTAATTTTTCTACTATTTGTATTGCATTTGATGCTGCACCTTTTCTTATATTATCAGCAACTACCCATAAGTTAACACCATTTTCTACACTGAAATCTCTTCTAATTCTTCCAACAAAAACTTCATCATGACCATTTGCGTTTGTAGCTATTGGATAAAGTTCAGAATTTGGATCATCTTGAACAATTATTCCTTCAAAATTTTTAAGCACATCCACTAATTCAGAAAGAATAAAAGGATTTTCGAATTCTACATTAATAGATTCACTATGTGAATTTTCTACTGGAACTCTAACTGTAGTTGCGGTTACTCTTAAATCTGGTTTTTTTAGTATTTTTCTTGTTTCATTTATCATTTTCATTTCTTCTTTGGTATAACCATTTTCTGTGAATACATCTATATGTGGTAAACAGTTATTATAAATTGGATAAGGAAATTTTTCTAGTTTATCAATTCCTTTTCTACCATTTTCTAAATCTGTTAATCCTTTTTGACCAGCTCCAGAAACAGCTTGATATGTAGAGTATATTACTCTTTTTATAGTATATTTATCATCTAGAGCTTTTAATGGAAGTACTGCTTGAATTGTTGAACAATTTGGATTTGCTATTATTCCATGATTATTTTCGATTTCTTCTGGATTAACTTCTGGTACAACTAATGGAACATCTTTATCCATTCTAAATGCACTACTATTATCTACAACAATACAGCCTTTTGAAGCTGCTATTGGAGCAAATTTTTTTGAAGTATCTCCACCTGCTGAAAATATTGCAAAATCAAATCCTTCATCAAAAGAATTTTCTGTAAGTTCTCTTACAACATACTCTTTACCCATAAAATTTAATTTTGTTCCTGCAGATCTGCTAGAAGCAAATAAAACATATTCACTAATTGGTAGATTTTTTTCTTCTAAAACTTTTAGTGCAGTTCTACCAACTACACCAGTAGCACCTACTACTGCTAATTTGTAATTTTTCATATTAAGCACCTCGGCTTTTAATGTCCATAAGAATTATATTTATAATTTCTTACATTAATATTATATTACAAATTTATATTAAATGCTAGAAAAATATTATTCTTATGATAGAATATATGTAAAAAATAATGAGGATAAAAAACATGAAAAGGAAAATAATAATAATTATGATAGTATTAGTAATTTTAATAGTTCTAGCAATTGCAATAGCTTTTGGAATTAATGCATTTGTTGTAAATAGATATAAAAATAAAATCTTATCAGTAGAAGATTCAAAAGAATTGGAAAATGTGGATTGCATTTTAATACTAGGTGCTCAGGTAATAGATGATAAACCTAGTGAAATGTTAGAAGATAGACTAAAGCAAGGATTAGAACTTTATAATAATGGAATATCTAATAAAATAATTGTAAGTGGAGATCATGGAAGAACAGACTATGATGAAGTTAGAGTAATGAAAGATTATTTGATTTCAAATGGTGTTCCATCTGAAAATATATTTATGGATCATGCCGGATTTTCTACTTATGATAGTATGTATAGAGCTAAAAATATATTTAAGGTGGAAAAATTAGTAGTTGTTACACAAAGCTATCATTTATATAGAGCTATATATTCAGGTAACAAACTTGGTATAGACACTTATGGAGTAAGCTCTGATTTGCATCAATATGGAGGGCAGGAAAAAAGAGAGGTAAGAGAAATTTTAGCGAGAAACAAAGATTTTGTTATGTGTATATTTAAACCACAAGCTAAGTTTGGAGGTGAAGATATACCAATAAGTGGAAATGGTGATATAACAAATGATTAAAAAACAAGTAAATATGATAAAATATTGTCATAAAATAGGAGGGGGATTTAATGAAGAAAAAAATTATTGCAATAATAACTGTATTAATTGTAATCATTATAGTAGCATTGGTTTCAGTAAATATATTTAATACAAAAAAAGATTTAATAGAAATAAAATCAGAAGACGAATTACAAAAAATTTCAGATAGTTATAGCTCAGAAGGTAGCAAAATAGCCGCTTTTGTAATTTCACCATATATATCATCAGTATTTGGTAGTATTTTTAATAATTTTTCTAGTAGTATTGATATAGATACAAATTATAAATCAAGTAGTAGTGGGGATTATTCTATTGAATCTTCAGATATAATGACAGATTCTACGACTTTGGATTCAGCAACTGATTCTTTTCAGGAAGAAACAAGTACAGATTATTCAACAACAAATTTACAAGTAGAAAATGTAGATGAAGCAGATATTGTTAAAACAGATGGAGAATATGTATATTCTTTATCTAATGATACAGTTTATATAACATATGCAAGAAATGCTGCAGATATGGCAGTAGTCTCTAAAATAGAAGAACCACAAAGTAATATGTATCCAGAAGATTTAATAATACAAAATAATAAGTTAATAGTTATTTCTGGAAATAATGATAAAACTATAGTTAGAATATATGACCTAACAGACAAATCAAATCCAAATAAGATAAAACAATTTGAATTAAGCAAAAAATATTATACATCAAGATTTTTAAATGGAAATTTATATGTAATTTCTTCTGGATTAATAGATGAAGAGGACAATTTACAATACATAGAAGATGGAGAAAATGTAAATCCAGATGAACCAAATGCTTATAAAATAAAAGACATATATTCTAGATATCAAACAATAATAGCTTCTTATAACTTAAATGAAGTAGATTCTAAAATTAAAGTCCAATCATATCTAATAAATATAGAAAATGCATATATTTCAGAAAATAATATGTATTTAATTGATGAGGAATATTCTGGTGGAAGTAATCCAACACTTGCAAATTTATATGGAATTAAAGGTGTATTTGGATTAAAAGATATTGAAATTGAAAGTAGAACTGCAAGTTCTAGCATATATAAATTTATTTTTAAGGATGATGGAACAGTAGAATATCAAACTAAAACTACTGTAAAAGGAACAACAATAGATCAATTTTCTTTAGATGAAAAAGATGGTAATTTAAGAGTGGCTTTATATACTACTGATGGATCTAGAGTGGTTGTATTAGATAATGACTTAAAACAAATAGGAGAATCTAGATATTTAGCAAAAGGAGAAACAATGTATTCTGCCAGATTTATGGGAGATAGAGCATATCTTGTAACATATAAAACTGTAGATCCATTATACTCAATAGATTTAAGTGATCCAACTTATCCAAAAGTTTTGGGAGAGTTAAAAATACCAGGATATAGTACATATTTACAACCATACGATGAAAACCATATTATTGGATTTGGATTCCAAACATCTGAAAATGTTTATAGAAATTCATATGGTAGAGTTACAACAACATCAACAAGAATAACTGGAATGAAAATGGCTTTGTTTGATGTTTCAGATGTAAGTAATCCTAAAGTAATTTCTGAACAAGTAATAGGAGATTCTAAAACAAATTCTACAATCTTAGAAAATCATAAAGCTTTATTATTTAATAAGGAAAAGAATTTATTAGCAATTCCTATAAAAAATTATACAGAAGATTTAAGTATGAGTGATGAAGATAATATCTCAACAGCTACAAGTAGATATACAAGATATTTAAGAAACAGATCATACAATAAAATAGGATATGCAGTATATAATTTAGATTTAGAAACAGGATTTACATTTAAAGGACTAATAACACATGATGTTGATGAAACAAAAAATAATGATAATTATACATATAGTTCTTTTAATAATTATAGTAATTCATATATTTCAGATATTAGAGGATTATATATAGACAATACTTTATATACTGTTTCTGAACGAGAAATTAAAGCAAATAATTTAGATACATTAGAACAAATAAAAGAAGTATTTTTTAATTAAGGGGGATTAAGATGGGAAAAATATATAAAAAAGATAAAAGTGGATATTCTGCAATGCCAGCAGCATCAATTACTTTAGGAATTGTTTCAATACTTACAACATTATTTTGGTATATGTCTATTGCTACAGGAGTATTAGCAATAGTATTTGGAGTTAAATCTATACATAGAACGAATAGTAAGGCTGGTAGAGCTGGAATGATATTAGGAATTGTAGGACTTTCAATTTGTATAGTTATTTATTTATTTTTTACTGTTATGATATTATTAAGTATGTAATTGTTTTACATATAATAGGTAATAATTCGAAAAAATAGAATTATTACTTATTTACTTTTTAAAATAGTTACCATATAATAATAAAAGAAACAAGAAAATTAGGAGAAAAAAGAATGCAAAACATGAAAATAGATAGAAACGCCGAAAGCATTGGCGTTGTACACACACACACACACACACAAGTGCGCTTAGAGAAATAAAAAGGGTAGCAAACGAGGCTACTATATATTGCGTTGCAAACAGGATGACTGTAGCACTATACGTAAAAAGATAGTGCAAACGGGACATCCTGTTTTTTGTGTGCAAAAATTTAAAAAATAACGAAAGAGAGTTGAAGAAAAATGCAAAAGAAAAGAAGTATAAAAATAATAGCAGTAGTGATGATATTGGTGTTAATATGTTTATTAATAACCTATTCAAAAAATGATAGTAAAGTGGTATTAGCAACGACAAAAGAATTTAATACAGAAAACTTACAAGATAATGAACATATGCATGTTGAGGTTGATAACGATGGAGATAAAGTGCCGGTACCGAATGGATATGTAGGAAGTAAAGCTACTGGAGAGAATGAGATAGATACTGGATATGTGATATATGAAGGAACAGAAGAAGTAAATGATGACAATGTAGAAGAGGCACAAAAAACAAGGAACCAATATGTATGGATACCAGTACCAGATGCAAGTACAATGTATGGAACGGATGCGAATGGAAAAAAGTGGGGAAAGCTATATGATTTTACAACAGAAACAGGAGAAGGTATTGATCCAGTAACAGGTGCAAAGCCACTTAATTGGAGTGAAAGTGATGAAGTAATGAAAATAGTTACAAAATCATTTAATAGAGAGCCAGATGTGGCTATAAATTATGATGCAGATTCTAAGTTAAATTTAAATATGGAAAGAGAGTCATTACATACTTTTTTAATAATGTTAGAACAAGAATTTAATAGTATGATAGAAAGTGTAGATAGGTATGGTGGATTTTATATTGGAAGATATGAAACTGGTAATTTATCAAAAGAAAAATTTGTTATTAAAAAGGGAAACATTGATTTAGATTATCAGACGTGGTATACAATGTATAAAAAATGCAAAAACATAGGTAAAGAAAATACAAATGCAGAAACAGGAATGATTTGGGGAAGTCAGTGGGACAGAACTTTGACATGGTTAGTAGAAAGTAAGAATAAAACAAAATATCAGCTAATAAATTCAACAAATTGGGGAAATTACAAAGATAGTACATTTGAATTTTTTGATGAGAATGGGAATAAAAAAATAAAAGATAAAGGTAAAACGACAAAAATTCCAACTGGAAATAGTGAATACACAAAATCCAATAATATATATGATTTAGCTGGAAATGCTAGGGATTGGACAATGGAATGTTATTACGATTTAGGAAGATATTCACGAAGCTATAGTTGGGGATATAATTGCAGTAGTGGAGCAAGTTATCGTTATGGTGACAATACTTCTTCTGCATCTGGTACCTCTGGTTTAGGTTGCCGCGCAATGTTGTATATAAAATAATATTAAAAGAAGAAGCGAAAATTAATTCGTTTCTTTTTTTGTACACTCATTAAAGTAAAAAAATGTCAAATAATGGCAGACGAAAAATCTTGCAATATAACAAATAATGTGCTTAGATAATACAAATAAATTTATTTTCAAAAAACTTAAGTTTTTATATCTTATATAGTAGTAAATTTTTTCAATTAGCGAGGTTAAGCAAATAAAAAAATATTGACTTCAATTTAAAAATCTTAAAATAAAATCCAAAAAAATAGAAATCGAAAATTATAGCAAATTGCTATGTTTATTAATAATGCAAAAAAATTAAATTAATTTAATTTATAGATTGAATAAGCTATTAAAAAATAGTACAATAAAGAAAGGACGTAGATATATGCAAAAATTAAAACTAACGAATGATTTTATATTTAAAAAAGTCTTTGGTAAAAAAGGAAATGAAAGCATATTAAAAAATTTATTAGAGGCAATACTAAAGATAAAAATAGAAAAAATAGAAATACAACCAGAGGTAAAATTAGAAAAAGACTTAATAGATGATAAAACAGGAGTTTTAGATGTAAAAGCCATAATAGATGAAAAGACAACAATAAACATAGAAATGCAGATGGAAGATAAATATAATATGGCAGAAAGAACATTATTTTATTGGTCAGCCTTATATCATACAGGATTAAAAAAGGCAGAGGACTATAGAATTAATAATAAAGTAGTAACAATAAATATATTAAAATATGATATATTTAAAGAAGGACCATATCATGAGATAATAGAATTAAGAAGAAGATATAAAAATATACTATTAACAGACAAACTAGAAATACATTTTATACAATTAACTAAATTTTTAAAAGAAGGAAAGAAAACAGATAATAAAGAATTATGGAATTGGTTAACATTTATATGTGATAAAGATAAAAGGGAGGTAGAAAAAGTAATGGAAGAAAATGAAGAAATAAAAAAAGCAAATGAGCAATTAGAATATTTAACAGGAGACGAAGCAGTAAGAAGAATAGCATTTTTAAGAGATAAAGCAGAGTGGGATTATGTAACAAATATGAATGGAGCAAGAGAAGAAGGAATAGAAAAAGGAAGAAAAGAGGGAAGAAAAGAAGGAAAAAAAGAAGGGCTAATAGAAGGTAAGAAATTATAATATACCCATAAGTGTGGACACAATAGAAAAAGGGTACCCAATATTGTGTGCATAAGAAAAAGGTATAAAAAC
>CALYAJ010000056.1 GCA_944393485.1 uncultured Clostridia bacterium | reverse complement strand
GATTGCAAGTTTTGGATTTAATGTAAGCATTTGTAGTATTTCATTTTTCTTTTTCTCTCCACCAGAAAAACCAACATTTAAGTTTCTGTTTGCATATTCTGGTTTCATTTTTAATTCTTCCATATTTTTTTCTAATTCTTTTTTAAATTCGAATATTTTAACTGGTTTTCCTGTTGTTGCTATTTTTGCATATTTTAAAAAGTTTGTTACACTAACTCCTGGAATTTCTTTTGGTGATTGGAATGACATAAATATTCCTTTTCTTGCTCTTTCGTCTGTTTTTAGCCCATTTATGTTTTCACCATCTAATATAATATCTCCTTCTGTTTGTGTATATTCTGGATTTGCTAATATTACATTAGATAGTGTAGATTTACCAGCACCATTTGGTCCCATTATTACATGTACTTCACCTTTATTTATTTTTAGGTCTAATCCTTTTATTATTTCTTTATCTCCTGCTTTTGCATGTAGATTTTTTATTTCTAATAATGTTTCACTCATATTAATAACTCCTTTATATTTATTCTATTTATTAATAAATTCATTTTTGTTAGCTTATGCTAACTTTAGTGCATTTAATATGTGCAATTCTTTAATTGCACATAAATATTTTAATATAAATATAATTGTTTGTCAATGCTAACAATTATATTACTTATCTAGATAGTCACTTTACAAAAAAGGAGTAGTTTAATTAGACTTCTTGTTTTTTTTCATCTTCCTTCATCTTCATCTGTAGCTTTATCTTTATCTTCATCTTTATCTATATTCAATTCAACATTTTTAAGTATTTCACCTATAGTATATGTTAATTCTCCTTCTCTTACATTTTGTATTGCACTTGCTATTTCATGTGGAGTATAATTTTCGCTACTATGTATATGTGCCAATGTTTCAGCAGCTTTTTGAATAATATCAAAATTGTAAGTAGGATATTCCATTCCTGTTTGTGACAATACTTTTTCCATTCCTCTATGGCTAGTTTTTTTCAACATTGCAAGTGCCTGATCAGTTGATAATCCATTTCTTTCAAAATCAGTAGCAAGACTTAATGCACTAACAGTTCCTGCAAAATCCAATAAAGATTTAGCTTGTTCCTCTGATAATCCAAACTGTTCTTTTGCTTGTTCCATAACTCCTCTGTAGAAATTTCTTTTTTCCAATTTCTTTGCATGTACTTGTTCATTATATTCTTTAAAGCTTCCTTCTTCCCCAGTAGAAATATCAAATCTATCTACTGGTAAATGCACATCTATTATACCATTAAATATTTGAGAATTTGCCCAATTTTCATATATGTTTCTATTGATATAGGTTCTTCCATTTTGATCTTGCATCATATCAATACTATATCCTTCTTTCCAATATGAACCTAAATATGATCTACCATCTTTAAATATTTCTTTTCTTCCTTGTAAAGAAAAAACATCTGGTTTAGTATCACGATTTCCCCAAGCATGATCCCAATGCAATCCACTAGTAGCAAATCTACCATAGCCATCTTTAATTTTGGATAAACTAAGCAATCTATCTTCTGGTCTACTATAAGAAGAATTTTTATGAGTAACTATTACTGATTCTCCTTTTGCTAAAGGAACTAAATTCTCAATTATTGGAGTATAATCTGCTAGTTCAAGATATTTATCTTGCATTAGTTCATGTTCTATTTCATCTATAATTAATTGCGCATTTTCTTTTTGTTCTTCAGTTAACTCTGCCTTTTTAACTATAGCATTATAGTCTAAATTTGGATATGATTGGATTGTTTTTTCTATTCTTTTTTTAGCCAAACTTCTTAATTCATCTCTATACACATCTCTTAAATTTTCTGGAATCTTATCTCCTGCATATTCTGTATCAAAACTTGTTAAATCAACTTTGATTTCTTGACCATCTTTATGTTTTAAACTATATGTTCTATTATTTTCAACTCTTTCATATTCTTCAGGTATATTTTTTGGATCGAATTCTATTGGATTTATTGTTCTACCTGAATTAGTATAATTTCCCCAAGTATATATTTTATAATATTCACCATTAGCTTCAATAATACTTTCCCACTCTTCTCCATATGGATTTTTTCCTCCAAAGTAAGATGAACCTTCTGTATAAATTAATTTAGCTTTCATATATTTTACCTCCTAAATATTTTTTTCATTTTATTTATTATCTTCTGTATAAAGTTCTCTTTTTTTACTTCGGGCAATAAATTTTTTTGTGTTTGATTTTCAAAATTTTCTATTATACCTTTTTTGGTTTTAAATAAATTATCTGTGCTATATTGTTTCTTTAACTCTTGTTGATATTTTTCTTCATTCTCTTTAATTCTTTTTTTAAAAGCCTTTTTTTCTTCTTCATTTGCCCAATACTTCAAATATATTATAGCTAAAATAGACTGTGTTTTTTGTTTTAAATTCAGTTCATTTATCGGCTTTGAAAAATCAAAATCTGTTTTATATGTTTTTGAACTATTCTCTTTTAAAAATTTTATGAAATTCTTTGGTATTTTATTTACTTCCTCTATTTCTGTGTGTTCTAATATGGTTAGGACTTCTGTTGCAGCTTCACTATATGCTACATCTATCATTAGCTTTCCTCCTCATAGATTAATATAACTTACTATAATATTTATATTATATATTTCATTATTTATCAATACTTTTGGTTTTCTTTCTTTATTACGTTTTAATTACCAAATGATTACATTTTTGTTTTTTACCATTTTGTTAAATTTTATTATATTTCCTATACAACAAAAAAAGCACTAGTTTTTTACAATTAACTAGCACTCTTTTTGACTTGTTATCGATTTGCAAGATGCCTTATTTTTTTTAACTCTTTTTCAACATCTTCGTATTTTTCTTTTGATAATCTTTTATCAAAAGAAATCTCTGCTTCCATAAAACCATCACTGCTGTATAAAATGTACTTTCCTTGGAATTCGACGACTTTATCATCTCCACTTATTAAGTAATATTCCTGTTTAAAATCTACATCATATACTGTGATTTCAATGACATCATTTTTTATGGTACCAGATATGTAATCTCTGGCAATATAGCCATCAATACTATCTTCTTGGATATTTACAACTCCATCTCCAAAATAAATTAATTCTTTATTCTGTCCTTCAAAGTTGTATTCATAAATCCGAAGTTTTATCTCGTAAAGCATATTATTACTCCCTTCTCTTTACACGAATCAACAAGTTATCTGCATAATATTTTATCACTTTTATATATAATTTTCAATTTTACATGGAAAAAAGCTCCCAAATCTCTATGGACGATTCAATCCCTATAATGGTTTATATTTTTTATTACTTTGTTTATATTTCCCATATTCTTTTGGAATATAATTATCACTCCAATAATGTTTTTCACCTATTGGCATATCCTTTTTATCTTTTCTTGGTGTATAATGTGCTTTTTGCTCTTTATATTGATTTTCTTTTTTCTTTTTTACTGAACTTTTAATTTTAACTTTATTTTTACGCTCCAACTTTGGTACTTGCACATTTTTTAACATTTGTAAATATTCATTTAACTTTTCTTTAAAAGTTCTTTTATCTTCTTCTCTTTTCAAATATTCTATATGAGGTTTTCTTACTTTTTCTTGCTTTTCCTTCTTTTTATCTATTTTTTCTTTTTTGTTATTTTTTTCATAATTATTTAATCTCTGTATTTCTATATTTTTAATTTTGTTTGATTTCTTTTTATTTTGTTTTACATATTCAACCTTAGGTGTTTTGGATTTTTTATTATTTTGTTTTAACTTTTTTGGGAATTCTTTTGTTTGCTTACTTCTATCCTGCATTTTTTTAATATATTTAGTATCTTTGTTTTCTATTAAATTGTCAATATATCCACTTGATTTATTATCTAAAGATTCTATATGTATTCTACTAATTTTCTTTTCTTTTTTAGCTTTTGCATATTTTCCTTTTGAATAAAATTTAAACACTACAATATAAACACCAAACTCATCCATTTCCATTCTCACTTCAATTGGTTTGTTTGATATTTTACTGAAGCTCTTTTTTATTTCTTCTATTTTTCTTCTAACATCTTCACTTGAATATATCTTAGAATCAAAACGATATTCAACAGTTTTTTCTACTGAATCCAATTTTTTATCAACATCCTTTTTTTATTTTATATGAACAAATCGGAAAGCCTTAACATTTGTAGTATCTCTTTGGCCTCACGTAAATTTGTTCTATGCCAATTTTACGTTAGTAAAATTGTGTGCAAATGGTGTAGCAAAATGACTTTTATATTATATTGGAGTTATACCTTTTTATAACATAAAAAATATGATAACATTTAAGTTTTTACTACTTATATTATGTTACCATATTTTTCTTCATATTTCAATATATCTAAGAATTACCTAATAAAATTAGTTTTTACTGTTTTATTTTCAGGTGTATTTATATTATTATTTTTTCCACTTTCTATACATTTTAAAAGCCATGCCATATTTTTTCCTAAATTATACATTGTTTGCATACCTTCTAAGTCTTGTTTTACTTCTTCTTTATTATTTCCATGTACATTATTCCAATATGTAGAAGATACCACTGGCATTTGATTTATTGTAAAATATTTATTAAGTACATCAAAAGATGCCACAGTTCCACCTCTTCTAGCACTTATAACACTAGCACCAGGTTTAAATTCAAAAGCTTTTTTTCCTGCATAAAATACTCTATCTAATACAGACAAAATTCTTCCAGTTGGATGAGCATAATATACAGGTGTACCAAATATAAATCCATCACTTTTTTCTGCTTTTTCTATTATTTCGTTTACAACATCATCTTTAAAAACACATCTAGAATCTCCATTCTTTGTACACATTCCGCATGCAATACAATCTCTTATAGGATTTCCCCCTATACTTATTATTTCTGTTTCTATTCCTTCTTCATTTAAACTTTCAGCTACTTTACTTAAAGCTGTAAAAGTACATTCTCTTCTTGAACTTCCATTAATTAATAAAACTTTCATTTTACTCCTCCTTAACATTTACTTATAATATATTTAAAAATACAATTATTTATGCTTTCATTTTCTGGATGAAATTGAACACCAAATATTTTATCATTATATTCAATTACTTCTATTGTTCCATCTTCTGCATTACCAGTTACTTTTAATGGTTCTTCAACTTTTGGAATTCTATATCTATGAATGCTTGGCATATTTAAAACTTTTTCATTATATAAATTATATAGTATACTATCTTCTCTTAGAATAACTTTGTGTTTTATATCTTCAAGATTATTTCTTTTAAGGTCAGCATTTCTATGACCTGTAATAGGTTCTGTAAAATTATATTTTTCTTTTTTCATTTTTTCAAATAATTCTATAATACTTCCATCAAATTTTCGCGTTTCTTTTTCTTTGCATAATAAAAAATATATTGATAAAGCTTGCATTCCCATACAAATACCTAAAAAAGGTTTATTGTTTTTTATTGCATAATCTATAACTTGTAAATGATATGGATGAATTTTTCCTCCACCTGCCATAATAAATCCATCATATATTTCCAAATCTTCTTTATCGATATGTGCGTCACTTGGTAAAACTCCACTTACTATTGCACCTGATTCTTTTATTCTTTCTATATAATTATTTATAAAATAATATTTATCTTCATATACTAAATCTGTCATATATAAATTATTAGCCGCAGGTACCAATCCTATTATTTTTTTCACTATTTCTTCCTCCCTAGCATTTTTTTGCAATTATCCAATATATATGCCAATGCTTTTTTTCATGAGTTCCTGTTTCTCCATCTCTTTCTATTTCATTCATTTTTAAAATTTTAAATTCTTTTAACAAATCTTCAATTTCATCTTTTTCTAAAAAAGTATGTTTTTCAAATCCATACCAAGAATCCTTTTTTCCAAAGAAATTACATATTAGATATCCATCTTCATTTAAAGAATAATAAATCTTTTTAATGATTTTTGGTAGTAATTCTTTTCTTACAAAAGGTAATGCATAAAAAGAAATAATTAAATCTGCTTTAGGTAATTCTACATTTGAAAATCTTTCTTGTATAAAAGATATTCTTTTTTTCTCGTCCTCTGTTAAATCTTCATATAAAAACTTAGAAACATCTGATGCATCAACAGCAGTTACACTTATACTGTTTTTAGCTAAAAATCTTGTTTCATTTCCTGACCCGCAACCTAAATCTATTGCAGTTTTAATTTGAGGATTGTTTTTTATGAATTTTTGCAAAATTCCTTGTGCTTTTCTTCCTGCTGTATTCTTATAATACTCTTTTTCAATCATTTCCAATCATCACCATTTACAAAATGTGTTAGTGCCATTATAAATGCATATTCTGCTAAATCTATTCTTGTAACATTTCCTTTTGTTAAATAAACTATTCCACCTTGAGGTGTTTTTTGTTCTTCGGTTTTAAAAATTTTAGATAGTACATAACTTAATTCTTTTTCTTTAACTTCATCTATATATCTATCTGGAATTTGATATGCTGGTCCTAGTCCTACTGAACTATCACCATTTTTATCTTCAATATATGCTGTAGTTATATTTAACCAATAACCAAATTTATCTGTAATTCCAGATTCTATTGCAACATAAAAATCAATTTCTAATTTATTTTCTTTTGCATATTTCTTTAAATTTTTGACTCTATTTTTTGCACCTTGCAATGCTTCATCATTTACAGGTTGCTCTGGTACTTCTGATTCTACTGCAATTCCTTCTACTTCTACATCATCAAAAAATCTTGAAAATGCCTTTTTGGCAGCTTCTACTTTTCCTTTGTTTTTTGTTCCAATCAGAATTTTCATGCTATCACTCCTATTTTAACATATCATATAATATTACTGATTTTGAGATATCCAGTTCTTCTTTCATATAATTATAATATTTATCCAATTCTTCTGTAATTGGTATCTCATTTCCGGAATTTATATCGTGCCATTTTTCATCAAAATAATATTTATCTGTAATTATTCTTTCATTATTTAAACATACAAAATTTTTATTTCCAAGCATATTTGTTCCTAAAGAAAATCCTTCATCTAATCCACATAAATAAGCAAGAGTTGGTTTTATATCTAATTTTGCAACAGGCTTTTCTATTTTCATTTCTGTAATACCCGGAATTTTCATCCCTGCTAAAACTCTAATATAATTTAATTGTATATCTACATCTGTTACATTTGAATCTAGTTTTTTTAGAAAATCTAACATCTCTGCATTATACATATCTAATCCATTATGGTCACCATATAAAATTATTACAGAATCATCATATAATCCTGCATTTTTCAATTCTTGTACAAAAACTCCAAATGCATAATCAGCATAATTTGCAGATTCTAAGTAATTTCCAAAGAAAGTATTTTTATATTTTCCAACATCAATATTTACTTTTGACATATCTTGTAGACCATCTAATGTAAAACCTGTATGTGATGAAGCAGAAACTACAAACGAAACAAAAGGTGCTTGATAATTTTTCATCTTCTCTACAGCTTGTTTATATAGTAATTCATCTGACAAATATTCCATTACTTCTTCTGATGTATCTTCAAACTGATCTTTTAGTTCTATATTATCTACTTGCATATTTTTATAAACATTACTTCTATTCCAAAAATATCCTTCATTTCCATGCATATATGATGTTGTATAACCAGCATTATGGAACATCTTAAAAATATTATCATATGTATTTTTATAATATTTGCTATATGCCATTCCGTTTTCCATTGGATATAATGAAGTTACTGTAGAAAATTCTGAATCGGCGGTTGTAGAATAACTTTGCATATACATATTTGACAATTCTATATTTTCATTTATAAATTTATTTAAATTTGGTGTTATTTCTTTTCCATTTATTTTTTTGTTAACCACAAATTCTTGCAATGATTCTAATTGTAGAATAATTACATTTTTACCTTTCATACTTCCTTCATATATTGAT
This sequence comes from uncultured Clostridia bacterium, assembly GCA_944393485.1. Lineage (GTDB taxonomy): Bacteria > Bacillota > Clostridia > TANB77 > CAG-508 > Merdicola. Next base: position 3,196 of record CALYAJ010000056.1, on the reverse strand, counting down.
TCAAAATTTTCATATTCATTATTATATTCTTCTTTAAGAAGATTATAATCAGCTAGCATTTCATCTTTATTTTTATATTTAGCTTGTTTTTTTGTGTTAAATGAATTAGCTATATCTGAAACATGAAATCCAAATATTGTAGCTTCTTTTATTTGTGTATCCCTATTATATGGAGCTTCAACAACCATTCCATTACTATATACACAATTCATAAATAATAATGAAAAGCATAATATCCCTGCTAATATCTTTACTGGTATATTATTAATTTTTTTAACTTTTTCTGTTTTCTTTATTTTTATAAATCTTGAAATAAATCCTATAAGTAATAATATTAAATCTATAAAATATAATATTTGGTTCGGTTTAATAAGCATTGGAAGAGTAGACATTATCTCTTCACCATATTGAATATTAGTTATCTGCATAATTGATAATACATTATTAGAATAATTGTAATATAAGTTATCTGCGAATAACAAAATACTAAAAATAACATTTATAACTATTCCAATAATATTTCTACCTTTTCTTGGAATTAAATAAGTAATCCCAAATAAACTAAAAATAAAAATTGCTGTATTTACTATTGTTTTTTTATACATTTCTTCTTGTATGGAAACTGTACTTTTATAGAACAGTATTGTTTTTAATATTAGCAATATAGCTATTATTATAGGAAAATAACTTGAATTTATGATTTTGTTTAATATTTCTTTTGTTTTTTCTTTCACTTTTTTCTCCTTTTTTCGACATTTATATTAATATAACATAAAAATATTTTTTTTGCCATAAGTGTTTATAATATTGTTTATAAGTATATGTAATTTGCCTTATTTACATAAATATGGTATAATAAAAATTGTAACAAAGCAAATCCGTTGAATAGAAAAGCCATAATTACGGCTATCAGCGGGGATAACCAAAAGAAAGGAGGACATTTTCTTATGAGAAAAGAAATGTCTAAAAAATGTAACCCGTCAACAATAGTAGCAGCTCCTACCACCAATAGCTTTCGGAAGAAAGTAAAAGATTGGTGGAGCGAGAAGAAAAAATTCTTCTCCAAGAAAGCCCCACAAGTCAACTATATGTTGGCTAAAGTCAACAGTGGTATGAATAACATATCCAATGACTTATCTCGGGGATTACGGAGGCTCCTTTTCATCAGCTTGCTGCTGATGATTGTCATGTCATTGAACCCGGAATTTGCAAATAAATTCCCAGTACTCAGCGACATGTCAGAAGGAGTAGTTTCACTCTTTGAGTGGAGCTATAAAGCTCTGTTCGGAATAGTCCGAGCACTCGTGTCATATATCACCGGTGATATCGGCGATGCTTCCTCAATTTTAGGAAGTATATGGGACGAATTTATCGGTCTGTTCCAGACACTCTGGAACTGGATTCAGTCCATCCAGTTCTAGAAGTCTCGAAAAAAAAGAAAGGAGGGATCTGCTACCAAAAAAGCTCGTCACAATGTGACGGGCTTTTTCTTTTTTATTTAATAAATTGTAAATTTATTCAACACTTTTTAAACTACTAATCATATCAATTTTCTTTAATGCAAAATATGTTATAAGATTTACTATAAGAGTGAATGCAACAGTAATTAAAACAGCATATAAATAACTTAATGGATTTATTACTTTTGCAAATCTTAACATATTTATTTCACATGTTCCAATAATATAATAATTTAGGAAATATCCTGCAACTAATCCTAGTGCAATTCCCATAATTGTTAAAAGTACAGTTTCTCTAGAAATATAGTTGTATACTTCTTTATCATAAAATCCTAATACTTTTATTGTTGCAAGTTCTCTAATTCTTTCACTAATATTTACATTTGATAAATTATATAATACTACAAATGCTAATAAACCTGCTGAAATTATTAAAATAACAACTACATAATTTAAAGAGCTTAAAGTTTCGTCTAAAGAATCCATAATAGCTTTATTTAAAGAAACTCCAGAAACTTTACCACCATCTAATAATTCTGAAGAAATTTCTTCTTCTTGCTCTTTCGTTAAATCATTATCTTTTACTAATAACACATTTGGTTTATATTCTTCTTCATAAAGGCTATCATATAAATCTTTTGACATATATACATAATGATAAATGTAATTTTCTGTTATATTAGATACTTTTACCTCTTTTGTAATATCATCTATTCCCTCTAATTTAATTGTATCTCCCTCTTCTATATCTAGCAACTCTGCTAATTTATCAGATACAATTACCTCATCTGTTTTTAAATCCATTACTTCATCTGTTTTAACATCATAAAAATTAATAACTTCCTTCAATTCTTCTGTATTATCTGGAACAACTATTTGGATATCCTCTTGCTTATCTTCATTTATTGCAGTTCCAGCAACCATATATGTTTCTACAACTTTATTAATTCCCGAATTATTTGTAAGTTCAGTAATAACTTCTTCCTTTTGATTATCTTCTAATGAGCTTTTTAAAGTAACTTGAAAATCGTATTTAAAAACTTTTTCATACTGATTTGGAAGTATTGCAGATATAGAATCTTTTAAACCAAATCCTGTTAATATTAATGCAGTACATCCACAGATTCCTATAATTGTCATTAAAAATCTCTTTTTATATCTAAAAATATTTCTAATTGTAACTTTTTGAGAAAAGTTTAATCTTCTCCATATTGGAGTTATTCTTTCTAATAGTACTCTTTTTCCTATCTTTGGAGCTTTTGGTCTTAATAATATAGCTGGTTTATTAGACAATTCTTTTACAATTGCATATATTGTAGCTCCAACTATACATATATATATTAATGTTAATCCAAGCATTGAATTATCAGAATTTAGTGCAATTACTGGATCTGGAAGTGTTGTATACATCATTTTATACATTTTTATTATAACTGACGGTATTAATCTAATTCCTATAAATATTCCAATAACTCCACCAATAATTGTAGCTAAACTAGAATATATTAAATATTTAAGCATAATATGAAATTTATTGTAACCTAATGCTTTTAAAGTACCTAATTCTTGTCTTTCTTCTTCAACCATTCTAGTCATAGATGTTAAAGAAACTAATGTTGCTATTGCAAAAAATACTATAGGAAATACTATACTCAAATTATTTATACTTTCGGTATCTTGTATATAGCTTGCATAACCACTATTTTGATTTCTATCTAATATGTACCATTCTGGAT